>JBBIMQ010000048.1:0-11894 GCA_037444345.1 Gemmatimonadota bacterium
GTTCGCGGATCCGCTCGAGCGTGCGCCGATCCTGGCGCGCTTGCTGGAAACTCGCCCGGGCCGAGTCCACCTGGGCATCGGCCTCGCGCAAAGCGGCCGCCGCGCGCTGGACCGCCTCGTTCACCACGGCAACCGTCAGACCGAGATGATGGAGGGTCCCGGCGGGGTGGACGGCACCGGCCTGGGGGGCGAGCTGGCGGGCGGCCTCCTCCAGGCGGGCGCTCGCGGCATCGAGCGCCACCCGGTGCTCCTCTTGCCGCCGCGAGGCCCGGGCCAGTTCGCCGGCCTGGGCTCGCTCCGAGTGGGTTCGCAGCAGGAGCAAGCGATCGAGGCGAAACGAGAACGGCTTCATGCGCTGGTCTCCGCGGTGGAGGCGAGAGCCTGGCGCGCAAGCTCCAGCAGGCGCTGCCGGGTCACGTCCGGGGTCGAGCGGTCCCCTGCGTCTTGCCGCAGGAAGGCTTGGGTGAGCGGCCGCATCGCGATGGCCGTGTCCACCCAGCGGTCGGCGCCTGCCTTGTAGGCACCCACGGCGATGAGGTCCTCCTGGGCCCGATAGGCGGCTTCCAGCCGGAGGAACGTGTTGGCGGCCTCGAGGTGCTCGCGGGTGATCACCGCATCGCGCACCCGGCTCACGCTCTCCAGCACGTCAATGGCGGGAAAGTGCTTGGCGCTCGCGAAGCGCCGCGCCAGCACGATGTGACCGTCCAGGATGCTCCGCGCGGCGTCAGCGATGGGCTCGTTGAAATCGTCGCCCTCGACGAGCACGGTGTACAGGCCGGTGATGCTTCCCCGGCGGGCCGTGCCGGCCCGCTCGAGCAGCCGCGGGAGCGCGGCGAAGACCGAGGGGGGGTACCCCTTGGTAGTGGGGGGCTCGCCCACCGCGAGGCCGATTTCCCGCCAGGCCATGGCCACCCGGGTGACCGAGTCCATCATGAGCAATACATGCCGCCCGCTGTCGCGGAAGTATTCGGCGATTGCCGTGGCCACCAACGCCCCCGTGGCCCGGACCACCGCCGCCTGATCGCCCGTCGCGGCGACCACCACCGAGCGCTGGAGTCCCTCCGGTCCCAGGTCTCGCTCGATGAACTCCCGGACCTCGCGGCCGCGCTCGCCCAGGAGTGCGATCACGTTGACGTCGGCTGTCGTATTGCGGGCGATCATCCCGAGGAGTACGCTCTTGCCCACACCGCTGCCAGCCATGATCCCGATGCGCTGGCCCAGCCCGAGCGTGAGGAGACCGTCCAGCGCCCGGACCCCGGTGCCGAGCGGCGCCGCCACCGGGGGCCGGTCCAGGGGGCTCGGGGGCTCGGCGCCGAGGGGCCGCCGCCCGGTGGCTCCCACCGGACCCAGCCCGTCGAGCGGTCGCCCCAGCCCGTTCAGCACCCGGCCGATCAGGCCTTCGCCCACGTCGGCATAGAGCGGACGCCCCAGCGGCATGACCAGCGCGCCGGGATGAATCCCCTGGATGTCGCCTAACGGCATCAGCAAGATCCCCCGCTCGTGGAATCCGACCACCTGGGCGAGGATGCCGTGGTGGTCGTCGGGGGCTACCCGGCAGACCTCTCCCACGGCGACCGGCAGGGAGCTCACCTCCACTACCTGGCCGATCACTCGGGTCACCCGGCCGTACACCGCAACACGAGGCGCCGTGGCGATCGCCTCCCCCAGCCGATCGGGGTGCAGCGGACTGTGCTCAATCATGGTTGAGTCGTTCATAGAGCTGCCGGAGCGCCGTGTCGGTGCGGCCATCGATCACGCGGAGCGGGGTCTCGAGCAGGAAGCTCCCACGGCCCAGCTCGGGGTCCGCCACCCACTTCAGGGGGAGCGCCGGGTCGCCCCGGGCGAGACGGTCCACCTCGCCGCGCGCGGCCTCCAGGTCCGCCGGGTGCAGGCGGATCGTGACCCCCTCCTCCTCGGGCAAGAGCTCGAGCGCGCGCTGCACCAGCTGGCGCAGGATGGTCGGGTCGGCTGCCACCTCTCGCTCGAAGAGCTTCTGGGCCACGACCAGGGCCAGGCCCTGGAGGTTCCGCTCCCGATCGCGGGCAAACTCCACCTGGCGGGCGGCGAGCTCACGTGCCGCCCCGAGAAGGGCCGCGGCCGCCTGACCCAGCTCCCGTCGCGCCACGGCCTCGCCCTCGCGGCGGCCGTCGGCGAACCCCTGCTCGTAGGTCGCGTCGAACAAGGGCTCGGCGGGGGGGGCCGCGACCGCCACCAGATCCGCGGGAAACTCCGGGGGCGGCCAGGCCGGACGGACCGACTCCGCCGCCGCCCGGCCGGGAGGGTCGAAGGAAGGGATCGTCCAGTCGGTGCAGGCTTCAGGCAATGATGTCATCATTGCCCCCGCGGCTGCGCACGATGATCTCGCCGGCCTCCTCGAGCGCGCGCACCGTCTCGAGGATTCTGGCATGAATCGCCTCCACGTCGCGCACCCGCACCGGACCCAGCATCTCGATCTCCTCGTCCAGTGCCGCGGCGGCCCGTTCCGACATCGAGGCGCGGATGTGGGCCTTGACCTTTTCGGAAGCGGCCTTGAGCGCGAGCGCCAGCTCCTTGACGCTCACCTCCTTGAGCACCCGCTGTAAGCCCTTCGAGTCGATCAGGATGAGGTCCTCGAACACGAACATGAGCGACCGGATCTGCTGAGCGATCTCCCCGTCCCGCTGGTCAATCGCCGCCAGCAACTGCTTCTCGAGGGACCCGCCCGCCAGATTGAGCACCTTGGCGACGGCGCTGGGCCCGCCTGACAGGGTCATTTCCGGGGCCAGCGTGAGGTCTGTCTTCGTGCTCAGGGCGTTCTCTACCGCCGCGAGTACGTCCGGCGCCACCTTTTCCATCCGGGCGATTCGGTACAGCACGTCCGCGGCCACCTCGGGGGGCAAGGTTTCGATCACCCGCGCGGCGTATCGCGGCTCCACGTGGGCCAGGATCAGGGCCAGGGTCTGGGGATGCTCCCCCCGGAGGCTTTCCGCCAGCGTCTCCGGTGCGGCCCGGCGCAGGCGGGCGAATCGAGCTCCCAGGTTCTCGCCCATGACCTTGTCAATGACCGTGGTGGCCTTCGGCCCCAGCGACTGCTGCAGCACCTGCATGGCGTACTCGGGACCGCCCCGCAGGGCCGGGGCCGGCTCGCGGGCGGCCTCGCGGTACTCCGCGAGCACGGTGTTCACGGTCTCGGGATCCACCGTCTCCAGGGCCGCGATCTCGCGGGCCACCTGCTCCGCCTGGGATGGACTCAGCTTCTGGAGCAGGGGGGCAGCCTCCGCCGGCCCCAGCGCGATGCAGAGAATCGCGCACTTGCGCGCACCGGTGAGCGGGGCCCCTTTGCCGGGGAGGCGGAGGGCGGGCGCCATCACGACTCCGCTAGCCAGCTCTGAAGGACCCGTACCCCGGCGTCACTCCGGGATGCCTCGGGCAGGCCCCGGGGCGAGGCCACCTCGCCGGGCAGGCGATCCGGGACCCCCGCCCGCTGCGTGCCAGCGAGCGCGTGGCCCGGCTCGGGGGCAGGGACGTTCGGCGTCGCCATCGGCTCCGACAGGACCTTGAGCACCCGCAGCCCGGCGAGGAGCACCACCACGAGCCCGGCCAGGCCGACGCCCGGCCGGATGAACCGCTCGACCTGGGCCAGCGGGTCGCCGCCCGGGGCCGACTGGGCTACCGAGTCAACCGCGGGCGGGGCGGCTGGCTCGAAGGGCACGGCCACGACACTCACCCGATCGCCGCGGGCGCTGTCGGCGCCGATAGCGTCCCGTACCATGGCCTCGATCCGCCCGGGATTCCGCAGGGCGCCGGGAAGCCCGTCCAGCGCCGCGGCGTCCACCAAGACGGCCACCGACAGGCGTTCCACCGTGCCCACCGCGCCGATGATCTTCTCGATCTTGCGGGAGTTCTGATACGTGTTGTTGTACACGACCGTCGCCGCGCCCGGCTCGGCCTGGGGGTCCCCGCCCTCGCTCCGTTGCTCGTTCTGGAGCACCTGACCCTCGGGATCGAAGGACTCGATCGTGCGATCCACCTGGTCGAACTTGAGCTGGGCGGCGACCTGGGCCCGGACCTTGCCGGCCCCCACCACGGGGGCCAGCAGGCCGTCAATCTTGGCCCGGAGGTGCTCCTCCACGGCGTGCTGAATGTCGAGCTGCCGAGTGGTGAGCCCCGCGCCCGCCGTGCCGGCGCCGGGAATCGAGAGCAGCCGGCCCCGGTCGTCCATGATCGCCACCTGCTCCGGAGCCAGTTGTTCGACGCTGCTGCTGACGACATAGGCGATCCCCTGGACCGCGTCTGGTGGGAGGCTCACCCCGGGAGCCAGGCTCAGCACCACCGAGGCCGACGCAGGCCGCTCCAGCCGGCGAACAGGGCTCGTGGTCGGCAAGACCAGGTGGACCTGGGCCCGCCGGATGCCGTGGATCGCCGCAATGGTCCGCGCCAGCTCGCCCTCCAGCGCCCGCTGGTAGGTGACCCGCTGGGTGAAATCGGTCATGCCCCAGGACGGCTTGTCGAACAGCTCCAGGCCGGGCCGGCCGGTGCCTGGCAGGCCGTCCCGGGCCAGCGTGACCCGGGCGCGTGCCAGGTCGCCGGCCGGCACCTCGATCGTGGTGCCGCCATCGGTCAGGCGAAACCGAATGTCGGTCTTGGCCAGTCGGTCCTGGAGCGCGGCCGCGTCGGCCAGGTCCAGGTCCCGGAAGAGGGGGACGTAGGTCGGCGCCACCGCCCAGCTCGTGATGGCCCAGATGGCCACGAGGAGGGCGGCGAGAACGCCGAGGAGAAGGAACCGGCGGGTGCCGGACAGCCCGCGCACGGTCGCCGCCAGGCGATTGGGGCCAGTCGTCATGGGTTCCCGGCGGTCACTGCAGGTTCATGATCGTGCGATACGCGTCGGCAAGCTTGTTCCGGACCTCGACCAGCAACTCGAGCGAGATGGCCGCCTCCTCGCTTGCCGCCATCACCTGATGCAGCTCGACCGGCTCGCCGCGGAGGTAGGCACCGATGATCGCGCGGGCCTCGTCCTGAAGCGCGGAAGCGTCGTTCAAGGCGCGGACAAAGAGGTCACCGAAGCTCGGGCCGGCCACCACGCCCGGCAGCGCAACCCCGCCCTCGCCCCGCTCCAGCGGGCTGACAATCCCCTGGCCCGGTCCAATCGGTGCCGTCATCGGTCAGGCCCGCACATCCAGCCGCTGCCCGGTCGGCGCCGCTGCCGGAGCCGGCTGGCCCCCCGGCCGGTAACTGACCGGTCCCATGGCCGCTTGCTGGGCGAAGAACTCGCGCTCTTCCGGCGTCAGGATCTCCCAGAGCGACACGCCGTCAGGCGCGGCGGGCCCCGGCGCGGCCCCCACCGGTTGGGAGTCGGGCCGGCGGACCGGCGCGCCGACGGCCAATGCCGGAACGGGGTTGATGGCCATGAGGTCTCCTGCGTCAAATCTCCAGGGCTCGCTTCAGCATGGCCTTGGCGGCCTGGAAGACACTGGCGTTGGCTTCGTGCACCCGGCGCACGATCATCAGATCCACCAGCTCGGTGCTGAGGTCCACGTTGGGATACTCGACGAAGCCCTGCGCGTTGGCGTCGGGGTGGCCTGGGTCGTATTCCAGCCGGCCCGGCGCCGTGTCACGCTGAATCGCCACGGCCGGCCGGCCGGTGACCGGATCCTGCGTCACGGTGACCACCTGGCGGCGATACGCCCCCCCCTCCGGCGTCCGGGTCGTCTCGGCATTCGCGATGTTCGCCGCGATGGCCTGCAGGAACTTCTGCTGCAAGGCCATCCCTTCGGCCGGCGTCGCCAGAGGGCGCAGCAACTGCCGGATCGGCCGGGGCCAAATCGGGAACTCGCCGATCCTAGCCATGGTCGCGCATCGCGATCCGGAACCGGGAATAGGCCTCCTGCAGGAGCTGGGCGCTCGCTTCGTACCGAAGCTGGGTATCCGCCAGCTCGGTCATGGCAGCTTGCAGCTGCTCCTCCACCGCGGCCCGCTCTGCCTCGGCGGCCAGCGCGTCGGAGAACCCCACACTGCTACTTGCCGCCAGCGCGCCGGCCACCCGAGCTCCGATGGCCCGCTCCGTGGCGCTCGCCTCTTCCAGGCCGCCTCGCAACATGTACGTGAGGGAATCGGGACCGAACAACCCCTTGAGCACCGCGGGCCTCCGCAATCGGCGTCGCCGCGGGAAAGGGCAAGCCGCGTACCGCACCGGAGGGCCGCGCCGGCCCGGGGCCCGGGCGGCGGCCTAACTCATGGCGCGCGGCGAGGTTGGTCGGTGTGGATCGGGGAGAAGAGGCGCCGGTCCGGCGCCGCCTCGCCCAAGAGGATCGGGCGGAAGCGGCAGAGACTTCCGCTGGACCGGCGGAGCTTGCCGCCCGGTACCCTAGAGCGCTGCGTCGTCGGGCCGGGCGTTCAGCTTGTTCCGAAGCGTGCGCTCGCTGATCCCGAGCAGCTCGGCCGCCCGGGCCCGGTGGCCCCCCGTGGCCTCCAGCGCCCGCCGGATGGTGATCTCCTCCAGCTCCCGCAGGTTGAACGTGGCCGGTGCGAGCACCGGGGAACCCCCCGGTGGCGTGGCCAGGTGGCCGGTCCCCCCCCCCCCCCCCCCCCACCCCCCCCGCGGGGGGGGGGCCCCCCCCGGCCGGGTCAGGGTAACCCCCCCCCCGCCCGCGGGTGGCCGCGCCCCGCCCGTGCCCGGCCACGGCAAGCGCTGCAGATAGGCCAGCGTTTCCGGCGGGACCAGGGGGACCTTGGTGCCCATCTGCTGCGCAGCGTGCCGGACGAAGTACTGCACCAGCAGCGGGATATCCTCGGCGCGCTCCCGGAGCGGCGGGGTCCGGATCGGAACGACGCTCAGCCGGAAATACAGATCCCGCCGGAAGCGCCCGGCTTCGGCCTCCGCCGCGAGGTCGCGGTTGGTCGTGGCCACGATCCGCACGTTCACCTTGATCGGCTGGTGGCCGCCCACCCGCTCGAACTCCTGCTCCTGAATGGCCCGGAGTAGCTTGGCCTGGAGATCGAGCCGCATCTCCGAGATCTCGTCCAGCAGGAGAGTTCCATGATGGGCCCGCTCGAAGGCACCCTGGGTCCGCTGGGTCGCGCCGGTGAACGCACCACGCTCATGGCCGAACAGCGCGCTCTCCACTAGCCCCTCTGGAAGTGCCGCACAGTTGATCGTGACCAGCTGGCCCGGGCGGCCGCTCTGGGTGTGGATGAGCCGCGCGAACAACTCCTTGCCGGTGCCCGACTCGCCCTCCAGCAACACGGTGGCTCGCGTAGGAGCCACGCTCGCGATGGTCTCCAGCACCTGCTTGAGCGCCGGACTCTGTCCCACTATCGCCGAAGGTCCGTGCAGCGCATCGAGCTCCCGCCGGAACTGCTCGTTCTCCCGGCGTAACCGGTTGACCTCGATGGCGTTCGCCACGGCGATCCGGAGCGCCTCTTGGCGGAGGGGCTTGGTGAGGTAGTCCACCGCGCCGTGTCGGATGGACAGCACCGCGTTCTCGATGCTCGAATACCCGGTCATGATGATGACCGGAATCTCGAAGCCCATTTCCTTCAGATTGTCCAACAGATCCAGCCCGGTCGCCCCTGGCATCCGGTAGTCGGAGATGATCAGATCCACCGGCTGCCGGTTCACGATTTTCAGACCGTCCTCGACGCTCGTGGCAAGAACCGGCTCGTGTCCCAGTTCGTTCAGCGCATGCTCCACGACCACACCAACGGCGGGTTCGTCGTCAATGCAGAGCACGGTCGGCATGGCACCTCTTCCTGGCGATGGTTCGGCCTGCTGGCGATCGAGCGAGGGCACCCGGAGAAGGCCCGAGGCTCCTCGCCCGGAAAAAGCCGCGCCTCACCGGTTCGGACGGTGGGCTCAAGAGTTGCACCGGCATGCCCGATAACCTGAGCAAACCGGACGGAGTTGCCGCATGCGTATTCCCGACATTGCCACCCGGTTCAGCATCCTGCGGGAGCTCCAGGTCCGCCAGGCCGCTGTGGCGGCCAGCCAGGAACGGCTTGCGAGCGGGCGGAAGATCCAGACCCTGGCCGACGATCCCGTCGCCGGCTCGCAAATAATGCGCCTCGACGGAGCCCTCCGCGACCTGGCCCGATACCGGCGCAACGCAGCCTGGGCCACCACCCGGATGGCAGCCGAGGATACGGCGTTGACCCGGGTCCGAGAACTCCTCCAGCAAGCCAGGGACCTTGCCCTCTCCGGGGCCACCCCGTCACCCTCCGACCCGCTCCGCCAGGCCGCCCTCGCTCAAGTCACCCAGCTTCGTGACGAGGTGCTCGCCCTCGGGAATCTCAAGCTAGGGAATGAATACATCTTCGGTGGAGCCGAGACCGCGCAACCCGCCTTTCTCCCCAACGGAACCTACACGGGCGACACCGTGGTGCGGGATGTACAGCTCGACGACGGTCTCAGATTGCCGACCAATCATACCGGGAATCAGGTCTTCGCTCCCGCCCTTCAGGCCCTCGATGGCCTGATCCAGGAACTGACCAGCGGAACGCCTACCACGATCCGGGCGCAGGCGGCTCCGCTCGGGGCGGCTCAGGACCAGGCCCTGAGCGCCCAGGCCGAGCTCGGCGGCCGGCTCGCCGAGGTCAAGCGGGCAGGGGAGTCGCTGGCAGGGCGGGAGAGCGAGCTGCTGGATCGGCGGCAGGCGCTGCGGGACGCGGATCCCGCCGAGGCGGCGGTGGAGGCCATCGCCGCGCAGACGGCCCTGGAGCGGGCCTACGCCGCCATCAGCCGGATTCTCTCCACCAATCTGACCGAGTTCCTGCGCTAGTCGGGGCGGTGCCGCTGGCCCTGGAGCCCGCACCGCCGCTCGGCTCGAGCCGCCTAAAGTCCCGCTGCTCCCTACCGACGCTAGGGATGTCGGCATCTCCGCCGGCCTCACGGGCAGAAGCCCGGGATGCAAACCATCAACCCAGAAGGGGAGGGTATTCCAATGGCGGTGAATGATATCACCCTGGCCGGCGGCATGCGTAGCAGCCTGGCCCAGCTCCAGGTGGTGTCGGCGCTGATGGCGCGGACCACCGAGCGGCTGGCCACCGGCCTCCGCGTCAACTCCGCGGTGGACGACGCGTCCGCGTTCTTCGCGGCCCAGAACCACCGGAGCCGCGCTTCCGACCTCGCGGCCCGCAAGGACGCGATGGGCGAGGCCATCCAGACCGTGAAGGCGGCCTCCGACGGCATCTCGGCGATCACCACGCTCATCGAGCAGGCCAAGGGTCTCGCCGCCTCGGCCCGCAGCGCGGACACCACTGGCCGGGCCGCCCTGGCCGCGCAGTTCAACGCACTGCGGACCCAGATTGACCAGCTGGCCTCGGACGCCGGCTACAAGGGCGTCAACTTCCTGGCCTCCGGCACGCTCACGGTCGAGTTCAACGAGTCCGGCAGCTCCAGCATCACCATCACCGGCTTCGATGCCAGCACCACCGGGCTCTCGATCTCGGCGGCGGCCAACGCATGGGCGAGCGATACCGACATTGACGCGGCCGTGACCGAACTGGATGCCGCGCTCGGCACGCTCCGCAGCCAGGCGGCCACGCTGTCCAGCAGCAACGGCGTGATCGTGGCCCGGCAGACGTTCACCAGCCGGATGATCAACACCCTGACCGAGGGAGCGGACAACCTCACCGCGGCCGATCCCAACGAGGAAGGCGCCAACATGCTGGCGCTCCAGACCCGCCAACAGCTGGGCATCGTGGCGCTGAGTCTGACCTCGCAGTCGCAGCAGAGCATCCTGCGGCTTTTCTGACCGGCCCGGATCCGGGCACGCCGTCACCGGCGGACGTGACGGCGCGCCCGGGTCCGCTCGACCCTGACCAGCCCCGTATGGCCGCCGGTCCGCCGCAAGCGGGCCGGCGGGAGTCCGCCGGAGATGACCATGTCGCTTCGCCTGACACTCAAACCCAATGAGCGCGTCATCATCGGCGGGGCGGTCCTGCGAAACGGCCCCAGCCAAGTCCGCCTGGCGGTAGAGAACGAGGTCCCGGTGCTGCGCGAGGCCGATATCCTGAGTCCGAGAGCGGTACGGACTCCGTGCGAGCGGATCTACCTCGCGCTCCAGCTCCTGTACGTGGATCCCGGCGCGGCCGCCCGGCACGAGGCGGCGTACCGCGAGCTTGCCGAAGAGGTCCTGGCGGCCGCGCCGAGCTGTCGGCCCCACCTCGAGGCCATCGCCGGCCACCTGGCCGCGCGCAACTATTATCGGGCGCTCAAGCGGGCCCAGGGCCTGCTCCGTCACGAGCGCCGCCTGCTCGCCCATGTTCAATAATCCGCGCGACGCCTACGATGCCGGCCGCAAGGCCACCTCCTCCAGTCGCGAACTCGAGGCCGCCGCCCTCTTCAAGGCCGCTCGCCTGCTGGAGGCCTGCCAGCAGGGATGGGACCGGCCGGATGCGGCCGCACGGCTCGACGCTGCCCTGGGGTTCAACCAGCGCCTCTGGACGCTCTTCCAGTGCGAGCTCGAAGCTCCGGACCACCCCCTCGCTCCGCCGATTCGGGCGAATCTGCTCCGGCTGAGCGCCTTCGTGGACCGGCGGACCTGGGAAATCCGGGCCGATCCGGCTCCCGAAAAGCTCCAGGCGCTGGTGGATGTCAACCGGGCCATCGGCTCGGGTCTTGCTGTCCCGGTCGGCGCGGAGCGGGCCGGCTAAAGTTTCCGCCCGCTTCCGCGACCCTATAATCTGTACCCCGCAATCTGTACCCCGCAGGCTTTCGGGGGGTATCGGGCCTCCCGCCCGGTGCTCCCACGCGAGGAGGAGTCGAGCATGACGATTCACCCCCTGCCAGGAGGGGTTGCCCGCCCCGATTCCCCCCGGCCGGCAGCGCCCGGCTCGCCCTCGCCGGTCCAGCCCGACGCCGAGTCGGCGGCGGCAGCGGATCGGGCCCCGGCCAGCGATGTCGTCGAGCTCTCCGCGCTGGCCCGCGCGCTCCAGGCGCGCGAGGGTGCCGACCTGCCCCCCACCCAACAGCTCCCGCCCGAGCGCCTGCAGCAGATCGCCCACAGGCTCGCCGAGGGCTTCTACGATCGCCCCGAGGTCCTGGAGCGGGCAGCGGAGCGAGTGCTGGACGCGCTGGAACGTGGCGAAGCGTGATCGCCCCCCGTACCCATGCGATGCCTCATCCTGGAGGACTCGCTTACCGCGAAGCGCATGCTGAGCCGGGCGCTGGCGGCGGCCGGCTGCACCGAACTTCTCGAGGCGGCCAGCGGGAAACAGGCCCTGGAACTGTGCGATGGCTCCGTGGCCCTGGCCATCCTCAATTGGAACGCACCCGGCAGCGGTCCTGACCTCGTGCGCGCCCTGCGGGCCAAACCTGGCTGCGCCGGAATGAGGATCATCGTCACCTCGAGTCACAACAGCCGGGGCGAGGTAATCCGGGCCCAACAGGAGGGGGTCTCCCACTACCTCGTCCGGCCCTTCACGGTCGAGACCCTCCGCGCGCGTATTGCCGACCTCTTTCCTGAACTGGCCGACGGGCCGGTCGCCTGACCAGAACGTGCCGGAGGGAGGAAGAACCTTCCGCCCAGCTCCCGCTCCCCCCCTCGCTGACCCGCATGGCGGGGTCGCGAGCGATGGCTAACCGGTTGCCTCTCAAATAATTCTACCCGCGACCCTCCGTCTGCAAGGCACCGGCACGGATTCTGCGCATCCCTCCCGCCGATCGCGCAGACCTCGCCGGCGCTCCCGCCGGCTGGCCTGAGGGATTTTCGATTGCCGCCCGAGCCCTGACGATGACACCGCTCGCCCAGCTCGCTCGAGAAACCGCGGCACCGCCCGCCTGGGTCGGCCCGCGCGAGTGCATCCGCCTCCTCACCGTGGGCCGCAGCGCGCGGCTCGCCGCGACGGTGCGGATGCTCCGGGCCGGCGGTCTCTCCATCCACCAGAGCCAGGTTCGCCGGGTGGCGGACGTCCTC
>JBBIMQ010000049.1:0-11870 GCA_037444345.1 Gemmatimonadota bacterium
CCTACGCCGACCCTGATCCGGTCGAGCCCGGACGGCTGCGCCTGCGGGGCCGGATCGCTGCGCCGGACGGCAGCCGGGCCACAGACGGCGCGGCCCTGGCGCGGGTCGAGACGGTGACCGAGGCCCGGGCCCTGGGCCGGCGGCTCGCCCGAAGGCTCCTGGCTCGCGGGGGAGCCGAAATCCTCGACGCGTGCGTGTCGCGCTGACCCTGGCCCCGGGCTCCCTGCCGGAGCTCGCGCCCCTCCTCCGGAGCTCAGGGTTCGACCCGGTTTCGGTTCCGCTCCTCCGAACCGAGGAGTGCTGCGACGCCGCCGGACTGATCCCCTGGCTCCGCCAGGCGGGCCGGTTCGGCGCGCTGGTGGTGACGTCACCCCGGGCGGCAGGCATTCTGGCCCGGGCGCTCCTGCTCGCCGGCACTCCGCGGCCGCGGCTTCCCGCGATCTGGGCGGTGGGCGCCGCTTCCGCCGCCCCGGTGCGTCAGGCGGGCTACAGGGTTCGCCTGCCTCGCGAACAGACACCAGCCGCGGCGGCGCTCGCCGCCGCGCTCCTCGAATCGGGGTTGGCCGGCCCCGTCCTGCACCTGTGCGGCGACCCCCATCGTGCTACGCTGGCCGCGGCGCTCCGGGAGAAGGGACATCCCGTGATGGAGCTGGTGGTCTATCGTGCCGTCCTGGCCGGGCCGGAACAGGCACGCGCGGCGCTGGCCGGATCCGGTATCGTGGTCGCGGGAAGCCACCGCGTGGTGGAGCTTCTCGCTCAGGTGAGTCCCCGCCCGGCGCGGCCGGGGCTGGTGGCCCTCGGCCCGGGTGTCGCAGCCACGGCGCGGCGACTGGGGTGGGAGACGGTGCGTGCGGCCCGGGCCCCGACCGCTGAGGGCGTGGTGGAGGCGTGCTTGGGGCTCGGGCCGTCCTGCCCGCGGGTCAGTCCTCCGCCAGCGCGACCTCAGCCGCCCTGAGAAGCTCCCCCACCAGCCCCTGTACGTGATCGGTCCCGGCGCCCGGATCGGCGAGGAACGGGTCCATCACGGTCGAACGAAGCAGCACGAGGCCCTCGGGGCCGCTCGCCCGCCACTCCGCCACCGAACCCACACCCAGCGCGGCCAGGACCGGACCGATGGCCCCGTCGTACATGGGGCTTTGAAGCCGGGTCCGGGTGATGATGTAGTTCGGCGGGCCGGACGGGCGCCGGAGCGAGAGCTCGCGGTAGATGCGCTCGTTGAATCGGTTGACCCGAGAGAGGGTGGCGAGGGCGGGGTGGTGGAGCAGGTAGTTGACGATATTGAGGTCCGGCTCGGCCAGCGTCACGATGCGGAACGGCGCCACCGCGGCCTCGCGCAGCGCGCGGTGGAGCCGCCGGGCACCCACCGCCGTCTGCTCGATCAGGTAGCCGTACCCCTTCTCGTGGAGCGGCAGCACTTTGTGGCTTAGCCAGACCGCGGCCGCGGCGGCCCCGGGCTTGGACCCTTCCAAGATGAACCGCCCGAGGAACGGCTCGCCCGGATCGTCCTCGGGCGGCGTGAGATACGGCGGATCGGCGGCCACCAGGTGCCGGGCCCGGCTGTCCCGCAGCAGGATCGCCCCGGCCGGATAAGGCACGTACCCGAGTTTGTGGGGGTCGATCGTCACCGAGTCGGTCCAGCCCAGCGCGACCATGGCCCGGACCCAGTCGTCCGACGGCCAGTCGGTTCCCGTCGCGGCACGGATCTCGGCCCCGGTCCGCCTGGTCCCGTCCTCTCTCCAGGTGACCGAGGCGGCGTAGCCGCCGTAGCAGGCATCGCTGTGGAGGTGAAACGCGACGCCCAGCTCCTGCTCCGCGCGCGCCCGCACCTCGAGGACCTGATCCAGCCGATCCACCGCACTCTCCTCGGTGGTCCCGCACACCGTGATGCAGGCGAGCACCGGGGTGCGGCGGGCGGCCAGGCGCTCCAGGCGTTCCCAGAGGGCCTGAGGATCGAGCCGGCAGTGCCGGTCCACCGGCACGAACTCCAGCTGGTCCCCCCCGATGCCGAGGGCCCGCACGATCTTCTCCCAGGAGTAGTGCGCCGTGGCAGCGACCAGCACCACCGAATCGGGGAGCGGATCGCCGTAGGTCCGCTGGAGCCGCCGGGTGTATTCCTGATAGCCCGCCGCAGCGAGGGTGTGCCGGTCCAGCACCCGGCGCCAGTCCTGCCGCGGCACCTGCGCGGCCAGCTGGTCCCAGAGATCGAGGGCCGCAGTGGTGCTGAGGTTGAGCAGCTCGAAGAGGGAAAGCGACGCGAGCGGCGCCGATGCGCCGCCGGGGAGCCGGGCGGTGAGGGAGACTCCGAGCTCGCGGGCCGCCGCCGCGGCCGCCAGCGGGAGATACTTGATGTTCCGCGCGATCCAGAGGGCCTCGAAGTTGGCCACCGTGCCGCCGGAGGTCAGGTGGCCCCACGCGCTTGCGGGATCGTAGCCGATCATCCGCGCCAGCTGCGCGGCCACTCGGGCCTCGAGCCGGGTCGTCACCGGACCCGCTTCGGGGGTCACGTTGTTCGGATTGTAGAGCATGGTGGCGAAGTAGCCGATCTGCGACGCGATCGTCTGCTCGAACACCATGTGGCCCTTGTACCGCCCGCTGAAAAACGGGACGTCGCGCTTGAGCTCCGCCAGGAGCCCCATCAGCTCCTGGGTGAGCGTGGCGACCGCTTCTTCATAGCCCGGGGTCCGCTTGTCGGTTTCCCGGATCACGGCGCCGTCCTCGGGGTGGTAGTTCCGGCGCCAGAAGACGTGGTCGCGGAGCGCCTCCGTCACCAGCCGTTCGACCAGTTCCGCGTTCTCGGCGCGGGGACCCAGGAACCAGGCGCGGAGCGCGTCGCGGGGCGTGGCCGGCATGCGATGAATGCTCGGCGGGCGGGGCAGAGAGGCGCGTGAGGATTCGATGAAGAATTCTTCCTGTAGCCTCGCCGCCGCACCGCCCGATTCGCTAGAGCGCAAGCTTCTCCCGCGCCGCCCGGAGCAGCACCAGGCACAGGACCCCGAACATGATCGCGCCGATGAGGTCCGCCGCCCCTCCCAGCCGCTCCCAGCCGTGGACGTTCACTGCATCCAGCACCCGGGTGAGGATGGACACCTCTTTCGGCTGGCCGTCCACGAGCACGGTGGTGGGCACCCCGGCGAGGAGCGCGATCGCGATGCCGGTGAGGGAGCCGCCGGCCACGAGCCCGGTGCTGTAGAGCAGTCCGGCCGAGACCTCGGTTTCACCCTCGCTCTTGCGGCCGGTCATCCGCTCCGTCGCGACCCGCATGAGCCCGCCGACAAAGATCGGCAGCGTGGTCGAGAGCGGCAGGTATACCCCGACCGCGAAGGAGAGCGACCGCACCCCGCACATTTCCATGGTGATGGCGAGGAACATCCCGGCGAACACCAGCCCCCAGGGGAGATCCCGCGCCAGCATCCCCTTGATGATCGTCGCCATGAGCGTGGCCTGGGGGGCCGCGTAGCGGTCGGTCCCGATGGCGTGCTGAACGCCTTCGAAGCGCATCGAGGCATCGAGGACTTGCAGGGTCCAGCCGATCACGAAGGCCGATGCCACCACGCCGACGAGGAGGCCCACCTGCTGCGCCACCGGGGTCGCGCCGACCAGATACCCGGTCTTCAGGTCCTGGCTGGTGGCGCCCGCATTCGCTGCGGCGATGCAGACGATGGCGCCCACCGAGAGAGCAAGGGCCTGATAGGCATCGCCGGTCCAGCCGATGGCCACGAACAGGAGGCAGGTGCCCATCAGCGTCGCGATGGCCATCCCGGAGATCGGGTTCGAGGTGTTGCCGATGATCCCCACGATCCGGCTGCTCACGGTCACGAAGAAGAACCCGAACAGCACCACCAGCGCGCCCATGACCAGGGTGCCCGGGAAAGTGCCCGGAAGCTGGGGAAGGATCGCCACGACGAGCACCAGCGCGAGGGCCCCCAGGATGACCCAGGTGATCGGGAGATCGCGCTCGGTGCGGAGGGGGGCGTGGCCGGCTCGGGTTTCCTTGAGGGCCTGGAAACTCTCGCGGAACGCCGAAACGATCGTGGGCAGGGTCTTGAGCAGGGTGATGAAACCCGCGCCCGCCACGGCGCCCGCCCCGATGTATCGCACGTAACCCAACCGGATCTCGCTGGCCGACATCTCCGAGATCAGCTTGCCGCCGATCCCCGGCTTGAGCACCGCCTGAAGCCCGTCTCCGAAAAAGGTGATGAGCGGAACCAGGATGAGCGCGGCCAGGACACCCCCGGCTGCCAGGTTCCCGGCAATGCGAGGCCCGATGATGTAACCCACTCCCAGGTACTCGGGAGTGATCTCGCCATGCACCGTTGCATTCGGGTAGGCTGAACCCCGGGGCGAGGTGTAGCCCGGAACGTCCTTCCAGAGCCCGAAGATGCTCATGAGCGACTTGTAGAGGAACGCCACGCCGAGCCCGGCGAACACCTTGCCCGCCATGGAGCCCCCCCGCTCCCCCGCCACCAGCACCTCGGCGCAGGCGGTGCCCTCGGGATAGGGGAGCTGGCCGTGCTCTTTCACGATGAGCGCCCGCCGGAGGGGCACCATGAAGAGCACACCGAGAATGCCGCCCACGGTCGCCAGCGTGAGAATGTTGAGGTACGTGAAGAAGGACTCTCCCGCCGAAAGAAAGAGGAGGGCCGGCAGCGTGAAGACCACCCCGGCGGCGATGGACTCGCCGGCGGATCCGATGGTCTGCACGATGTTGTTTTCCAGAATCGTGGAGCGGCCCAGGCGCTTGAACACCGCGATGGCGAGCACGGCGATGGGAATCGAGGCGGACACCGTGAGGCCGGCGCGGAGCGCCAGATAGACCGTGGAGGCGCCGAAGATGAGCCCGAACAGGGCGCCCAAGACCACGGCTTTCAGGCTGAACTCCGGGGGGGCCTCCGAAGCTGGGACGAACGGTTCGAACGGCTTCTCGCTGCCGGTCATGCGGAGCGGCTCCTGGTACAAGGCGCCATAAGGTGGCCCGAGGCGAAGAGCCTGGCAAGCCGCCACCGTTCAACGGTCCGTCGCGCCCAGCACCACCGCCACCACCTCGCGCTCTCGCGCCCGGTTGTCCAGATTGAGCACCACGACCTGCTGCCAGGTGCCGAGGGCGAGTTCGCCGTTGATCACGGGAATCGAGAGGCTGGTCTTGAGGAGCGCCGAGCGGAGGTGGGAAAACCCGTTGCCATCACCCCAGCGGGCATTGTGCGCATAATCCGCGCTGGCGGGGGCCACGAGGTCGAGCGCCCGGCGCAGATCGGCCAGCGCGCCCGGCTCGTACTCGATGGTCGTGACGGCCCCGGTGGAGCCGACGAGCTGCACCGTGAGCGCGCCGGTCCTGACGCCCGACTCCCGCACCAGCGCGCTCAGTTCCCCCGTCACGTCGCGGTGGCCGAACTCGGCGGGAAGCCGGAAGGTCCAGGTTCGCTGGAGCACGCGCATTGGGAGGACCCCCGGATGAAGGGTGCCGTATCATCATGATTCCTCCCCCTCTGTGGCAACTGCTGCGGGAAGTCCGCCGGCTCAGGGTCCAAGTTCATGCCGACTCCCCGGATCCCGCTCGGGACCGCCGGGAACGGCACCGGGGATCGGGGGTCATCGAAGTCGAGGAAGGCGCCGCCTCCGTGCTGTGGCGCGAGCGCGGCCAGTGGGAGACCGGGCGGCTCGCGGGCCTGTCCTTTCGCAACGTGACGCGCTGGACCCGCTCAGCCGAGTCGGGCGCTCTCGAGGTCGCGCACGGGCGGCGGGTTCGCACCGTCTTTCTCGCCGCATTCCAGGAGGAGCGGCCCGGC
This sequence comes from Gemmatimonadota bacterium, assembly GCA_037444345.1. Taxonomy (GTDB): domain Bacteria; phylum Gemmatimonadota; class Gemmatimonadetes; order Gemmatimonadales; family GWC2-71-9; genus JADJOM01. Next base: position 5,784 of record JBBIMQ010000049.1, read on the forward strand.
CTGCTCGTGGCGGTGGCCCCTCACCTTTGTGGAGGCGACAGCTATTCCGCCGCGCTCCACTGGCGCGAGGATCGGCTGGTGCTGGTCTGGAGCGTTTCCGGGCGCCGGCAGTCCTATCGGCTCGCCGTGACGGCTTGGCCGGTTGCCCGGCGGCGCCGGGGCTCTTCGGGGTGAATTTGTCCCAGGCGTCCCCCCCTGCCCAGCAGCGGAAGGCGCCCGGAAGGCTCAGGGGGCCTTGATGAACGTGCCGTCGCGCAGCTCCTGATAGGCGCGGCGAATCTCCTCCGCCGTGTTCATCACGATGGGGCCGTACCAGGCGACTGGCTCCTCGATCGGGCGTCCGGAGACCAGCAGAAACCGGATCCCCTCCTCCCCCGCCTGCACCACGACGCGGTCTCCTCGATCGAAGAGGACGAGGGTGCGGTTTCTCGCCTCCTCGACCGCGGGCGGCTCGGCGGCAACCAGGGGACCAACCCGGTCGGTTCGCACCGGCCTGGGGGGGGAGGCGTCGCGGAACGAGCCCGAGCCCTCGAACACGTAGGCGAAGGCGTGGTTGTCGGTCTCCACCGGCAGCGCCGCCCGCCGCCCGGGCGGAACCCACACGTCGAGGTACCGGGGATCGGCCGCGATCCCGTCCACCGGGCCCCGCACGCCCCAGAATTCTCCGCAGATCACCCGCACTCGCGTGCCGTCGTCCCCCGTGACCTCCGGAATGTCCGCCGCCGCCACGTCCTGGTAGCGCGGGGCGACCATCTTCTGGGAACTCGGCAGGTTGGCCCAGAGCTGGAATCCGTGCATCCGGCCTCGGCCATCGCCTTTCGGCATCTCTTGATGGAGGATCCCGCGCCCCGCCGTCATCCACTGCACGTCGCCCGGGCCGAGCGTACCCTGATTCCCCAGGCTGTCGCCGTGCTGGACCGAGCCGGCGAGCACGTAGGTGATCGTCTCGATGCCGCGATGAGGATGCCAGGGAAACCCGGCGAGGTAGTCCTCCGGCGAGTCATTCCGGAAATCGTCGAGCAAGAGGAAGGGGTCGAAGTCACCGGTCTGGCCGAAGCCGAAGGCGCGATGGAGCCGCACCCCCGCGCCCTCGATCGTGGGGCTGGCCTCGATGACGGATCGGATCGGGCGGATGGACATCGGATACTGCCTCGTGTTGGGCCGGTTAGGCGGGTGGCGCGCCGATCGGCGCCGGGACCGGCGAACCCCGGACCCACTCCGGTCCTCCGGTCCCGGAACTGGGAGCGGCCTCGCCGGAAGGTGGCGGGAGTCTCGCCCCGCCGCAACTCGCCGGCAGGCGACCGGGGGCCTTCATCGAGGAAGCCGTCCTGTTCCTCGCGGCGACCCTCGTGGCCTGGCGCCGGAAAGCCCGGGGAGCGGGTCGCTCTCCGGAGCCCGCATGACCGGGGAACCCTCGGGCGGCGAGCCAACCGGCTTGCGCCTGGGTTTGGTGCCGCTAGCTTGGGTTCAATTTGCAGCACGGCCGCGCGATCCCGCACGGCTCTCAGGGGGACGCAGCATGGCCCAGGAAGCACTCGTTCAACAACTCGCGGCCCTGGGCGCCTTGCTCAAGGAAGTCGATGCGCGGCTGGCCCGGGTGCCGGTGGCTCCCGAGGGACTCGAGCATCTGAAGCAGGCGGTGGACAGCCTCCGGACCAGCATGTGGGCCATTCTACGGGCGGGGCACGGGGTTTCCGCCCCCGGCCGCGTCCAGCGGCTGAAGCTCCGTCGCGCCATTGACGGCCTCCGGGCCATCCAGCAGGACCTCGCCGACCATCCCGACGGACCCCGCCACCCCGAGCACGAGGACCTGGCGGTGATCGCGCGCGCCGTGGCTCTCCAGCTCACCGAGCGCCTCGACCGGTCGCCTGACCGGACCTCGTAGACCGGGCGGAGGGCGGGTCCTTTTCGGCAATTCCGGCGGGCAGCGCTTCGTGGCCCGGCCGTGGCGGACAGTCGCGGTCTCGCGGGTCCGCCGCCGGGTTCCCCTTCTGCCAGCCAGTTGGTTCCGCTGCCCGGATCCGTGATCTCCGTCACACCATGAGCAACCTGGGGGGGCGGGGGCAACGTCGGGCGAATTGACGCGGGCGACCGGTTGATGGATGATTGAGGGCCCGGTCTCTGCGACACGGACTCGAGCGCCAGGTCACGGACTCGAGCGCCACCCCCGCTTTGCGGGGCGGGCGCCGGGCGTCGGCCGGGTTCGTGCCTCCGCCAGCGCAGGCGTTGCCTAACTTCTTCCCTGACAACCAGCATTCAAATGCGCCTCGGCATCGGCTTCATCGGCTCCGGCTTCAGCACCCGGTTGCACCTGCAGGCATTCCAGGGCGTCCGAGACGCGGATGTGCTCGGCGTCTGGAGTCCGAATTCGAAACACGCCGAGGCGGCGGCCGCGTATGCCCGGTCGCTCGATCTCGGCCCCTGCCGGCCCTATCGGTCGATCGCGCACCTGGTCACCGACCCGCACATCCAGGCAGTCTGGCTCTGCGGGCCCAATCACGCCCGGATCGAGAACCTCGAGGAGATCGTGGACCCCATCCGGCGCGGCCACGCCGAGCTGCAAGGGATTGCCTGCGAGAAACCGCTGGCGCGGAACGTGGCCGAAGCGAGACAGGTGATCCAGATGGCGCGGCAGGCCGGCGTGCGGACCGGGTATCTGGAGAACCAGGTTTTCGCGCCCCAGGTCGAGGCCGGTCGCCGGATCCTGTGGACTCGGGGCGCCGCGCGCACCGGGCGGCCGTACCTGGCGCGCGCCGTGGAGGAACATCGGGGGCCCCACTCGCCCTGGTTCTGGCGGGGCAAGTTGCAGGGAGGCGGCGTCCTCAACGACATGATGTGCCATTCGGTACTCCTGGTCCGCCACCTCCTCACGCGACCCGGCGAACCGCTCGCCAGCGTCAAGCCGGTCCGGATCACCGGCCGCATCGCCAGCCTGAAGTGGACCCGGCCAGAGCACGCCCGGCAACTCAAGACCCGAATGGGCCCCGAGGTGGACTACGCCAGACAACCCGCCGAGGATCACGCCAGCCTCCTGATCGAGTTCGAGACCGCCGACGGACACCTGGTCATGGGCGAGGCCACGAGCTCCTGGGCGTTCGTCGGAGCCGGGCTCAGGCTCTCGGCGGAGGTCCTGGGTCCCGAGTATTCGATGTCGTGGAACACCCTCGACAGCGGGCTCCGCCTCTGCTTCAGTCGCGAGGTGAAGGGCCAGGCGGGCGAGGATCTGGTGGAGAAACAGAACGCCGAAACCGGCCTCATGCCGGTGGTGGCGAACGAGGCGGCCGCCTACGGCTACGAGGCGGAAGACCGCCACTTCGTCCGCGCCTTCCTCGGCAAGGAGGAGCCGCTGCTCGGGTTCGAGGACGGGCTCGAGGTCGTCCGGGTGCTGATGGCCGCCTACCTGAGCGCTGAACAGGGGAAGACCTTGCGGTTTCCGCCACCCGGGCTGGACACCTTCGTCCCGCAGGTGGCCCGGGGGACCTGGAAGCCCGGCAAGTGACCGGACCCTCCCTTGCCCCCCGCCGACTTTCCCCCCACTAACCGGCCACGCTTTTCAGGAGGTACCCTTGGGCCTTTTCCGCCGGCCGCTCCGCCCTTCCGCCACTGGCCTCGCCCTGGCCGGGCTGGCGATCGCCGCACGAGTCGCTGCCCAGGGCCAACCCCAGCCGGTGCTCCCCAATCGGCCCGCTGCCGCGGCCAGCGATGTCGCCAGCGAGGAGGCGATCGTCAAGGCCCTGTACGAGGTCATCTCGGGGCCTCGGGGGAAGACCCGCGACTGGAACCGGTTCCGCACGCTGTTCCTGGAGGGAGCCCGGCTCATTCCGGCCCCTCGCCGGCCGGGGGGCGAGCCGGGCCTCCGGGTGCTCGAAATAGAGGACTACATCCGGGCAGCCGAGGCCTACCTGGTCGGAGCCGGGTTCTTCGAACGCGAGGTGGCGTCCCGGAGCGAGCGCTTCGGGGCGGTCGCTCACCGCTTCAGTACCTACGAATCGCGGCACGACGCCAGCGATCCCGCGCCCTTCAGCCGGGGCATCAACAGCATTCAGCTCTACTACGACGGCTCCCGCTGGTGGGTGGTCACCATCCTGTGGGACGCCGAGCGACCCGACCAGCCGATTCCGGATCGCTACCTGATCGGCGAAGAATGACCTGCCCGTGAAGCCAGAATCCTTCTCCAGCCGCTGGCTCATGATGCTCGCCATGCTCGGCATGGCGGTCGGCACCGGCAACATCTGGCGCTTCCCCCGGATCGCGGCACAGAACGGCGGCGGGACGTTTCTCGTGCCATGGGTCGTGTTCCTGCTGCTCTGGTCCATCCCGCTCATCCTGGTCGAGTTCGGCCTGGGACGGCTCACTCGCTCCGGGCCGGTGAGCGCGTGCAAGCGCGTGATGGGACCGAGCTGGGCCTGGATGGGCGCGTGGGTGGGCTGGGTCGCGACCGCCATCATGTTCTATTTCTATTACTCCGTGGTGACCGGCTGGACCCTGCGGTACGTGGCCGGGGCCGCGCTGGGGGAGATCCCGGGAACGAGTCCAGGGGCGTTCTGGACGGGCTACATCGCGTCGTGGGGGCCGGTGGTCACCCATCTCGTGGCGATCGCCGCGGGAATCTGGGTCGTCGCTCGCGGTGTCCGGGCCATCGAGCGGGTGAGCCAGATCATGATGCCCACCCTGCTCGTCCTCGTGGTGGTTCTGGCCGCGCGCGCAATGACGTTGCCGGGAGCGGAGGGGGGCCTGGACTATCTCTTCACCATCCGCTGGCCGGATCTGGCGCGGGCCGATATCTGGGTGCAGGCGCTGACCCAGAACGCGTGGGACACCGGTGCGGGGTGGGGACTGATCTTGGTCTACGCCGCGTACATGCGGCAGAACGAAGACACCGCACTGAACGCCTTCATCCTGCCAGCCGCGAACAACACGGTCTCGCTCCTCGCCGGGGTCACGGTCCTGTGCACCGTGTTCGCCGTGGTACCAGAGCTGGTGCGGAGCCTCGCCACCGATCCGGAGGCGCTGGCGGCGTATCCGGCGCTGGCCCAGGCCGTCAAGGACGGTACCCCCCTCAGCGCCGAGCTTTTGCGAGAGACGATCTTCGGGGCCGGGAACGAAGGGCTCACGTTCATCTGGATTCCCCAGCTCTTCGCCCGGCTGCCCCTGGGCCGCATCCTGATGGTGCTCTTTTTCGTGGCGCTCGCCTTCGCAGCCTTCACCAGTCTGGTCTCGATGATCGAGCTCGGGTGCCGAGTCCTCCGGGACGCCGGGGTTCCCCGATCGAAGGCGGTGCGAGCCGTGGGAATTCTCGGGTTCCTGGCGGGTGTTCCCTCGGCGGTTTCCATCAATGTGCTCCACAATCAGGACTGGGTGTGGGGGGTCGGGCTCATGCTGTCGGGGCTCTTCTTCGCGCTCGCGCTCGTCCGCCATGGGGTGCGGCGATTTCGCGAGACCCAGCTCAATCACGAGGGCTCCGACATCCGGGTGGGCCGCTGGTGGGATGTGGTGATCGGGGTCGTGGTGCCGCTCGAGGCGCTGGTGCTGCTCGGCTGGTGGTTCTGGCAGGCCCGCGGGTGGGACCCCGAGGGCTGGCTCCGGCCGCTCGCGGTGGAGAACGTGGGAACGATCCTCCTCCAGTGGGGGCTGGCGCTGGCGGTGCTGATTCTGGCCAACCGCTGGATCGCTGGGAAGACGGACGGCCCGCCAGCGAGCCCCGAGGACCGGATGCCAGCCGCGGTGCCGTAGAGGCGGATCGCACCGCGGTTACCCCTGTCGGGGATGGCAGGCAGTGTTCTGAAAGCGCTCGCGTGGCCCAACGTCCCGATACTTCATCGCCTTCTCCCGCCTGCCAGCGACGACGAGATGTGGGCCGCCGCGCTCCAGTTCGTTCGCCAGGGGAGCGGGTTGTGGGGGGCCGTGAGGCGGAGGCAGCCCGGGCGCGGGCCGGCTAGCGAACCCCGCATCCGGGCTGCCCCGCGGCCAGACCAGGCCCTCGCGGCTCCCCCGTGCTACGCCCGCTCTTAGATTGATTTGATCCTGGTCGCCGGCCCTCGACATATTCGCCCGCAACCACTGACGGAGCACTAGACGGCATGAGTG
>JBBIMQ010000050.1:0-11870 GCA_037444345.1 Gemmatimonadota bacterium
GGTGTGGGCCGCTCGGCCTTGTACCGCTGGATTGCTGCCGGCCTGCTCGATCAGCCGGTCGAGACGATTCGGGCCTGCCATGGTGCGCGCCCACCACCAGCCCAACCCTTTACGTCGCTCGACGGCGTGGGCGCCTGGGGCCGCAGCAGCTCGCGGGGCCGCAGGCAGAAAGGCTCGCGACCCGCTCCTCGAAGGGGCGAGCGCTGCGCCCGCCGTGGTCCAGATCGCCAGTCGGGTCCGCGGTAGTGGCGCGCCCCGTCACGCCCTATAATGAAACGACGTGAGGAAGCGAGACACTCACCGCGTCGCGGCCGGACCGATGGAGGGCGGAGCCATGAACGAAGAGGCGTTCAATCTGAGCATTCGGAAGTTTCTCAAGGAATTCGGCGTGACGGCCCAGCGGGAGATCGAGCGCGCAGTCGCCGAGGCGGTACGGACCGGGCGGCTCAAGGGGAACGAGGTCCTGGGCGCACGCGCGACGCTCCGGCTGGAGACGCTGGGACTGGATCACGCGATCGAGGGACGAATCACGCTTTCCTGATCGCCCCGGGGTGGGTCCGGGGCGCGAGCTTTCCTGGGCGAGGGCCGGGGCCGGCGGCCCTCGCTCTCGGCGGTTCCCGCCGTTTCCGGGTGGCTGCCTCGGACCTCCGGTGTATGATTCACTCGGTCCGACACGCCACGACACCGCCCATGCACTCCGCCGCCTCGCCCCTTCCGTCTCGTCCCGGCCCTCCCCTCGCCCCGGATGCCCAGGCCCTCACCGAGGAGAGCCGTCGGGTCCGGGAGGTGCTGGGGGAAATCGGTCGGGTAGTGGTGGGCCAGCAGGCCATGGTCGAGCGGTTGCTTCTGGGCCTTCTGGCCGACGGGCACGTGCTGCTCGAGGGGGTGCCGGGGCTCGCCAAGACGCTCGCGGTCCGGACCCTGGCCGCCACGATTCACGGCGATTTCCACCGGATTCAGTTCACGCCCGATCTGCTGCCGGCCGATCTCATCGGCACCATGATCTACAACCAACGGACCGGCGATTTCTCGGTGCAGCGGGGACCGGTCTTCACCAATCTCCTGCTCGCCGACGAGATCAATCGCGCTCCCGCCAAGGTGCAGAGCGCGCTGCTCGAGGCGATGCAGGAGAAGCAGGTGACGATCGGCGGCGAGACCCACCGGCTGCCCGATCTTTTTCTGGTGCTCGCCACCCAGAATCCGATCGAGCACGAAGGCACGTACCCGCTCCCCGAGGCGCAGGTGGACCGGTTCATGTTCAAGCTGCTGGTGACCTATCCCGAGCGGCGCGACGAGCGGGAGATGCTGGACCGGATGACCGAGGGTGTGGAACCCGCGGCCCGTCCAGTGACCGACCTCGCCCACGTGGCGCGAGCGCGGGACCTGGTGCGCGGGGTGTACGTGGACGGCCGGGTGAAAGACTACGTGCTCGATCTGGTGAGCGCAGCCCGCCATCCGGGTTCCGCCGGGTTCTCCGACCTCGCCCCCTACGTGGAGTTCGGGCCCTCGCCCCGGGCCGGAGTCTTCCTGATCCGCGCGGCCAAGGCCCGGGCCTTTCTCGAGGGGCGCGGCTGGGTGGTGCCGGACGACATCAAGGCGCTCGCGCCCGATGTGCTGCGCCACCGGCTCATCCTCAGCTATCGGGCCGACGCCGAGCAGGTGACGGCGGATCAACTGCTGAACCGACTCCTCGAGGCGCTGCCGGTGCCGTGACGCGGGGCCGCCTGCCTGACACCAGCCCCCAGGCGATCGCCCAGGAGGTTCGCCGGATCGAGATCACTACCCGCCACCTGGTGCGGGACCTCGTGGCGGGAGCGTATGCCAGTGCGTTCCGGGGCCGCGGAGTCGAGTTCGCCGAGGTGCGCGACTACCAGCCGGGCGACGACGTGCGCACCATTGACTGGAACGTGACCGCCCGGCTGGGTTCGGCCTACGTCAAGCGCTATCACGAGGAGCGGGAGCTCACCGTACTCCTGGCAGTGGACCGGAGCGGCTCCACCCGCTTCGGGAGCCGGGTCCGCACCAAGGACGAGCTCGGCCTCGAGGTGGGCGCCGTGCTGGCGCTCGCGGCGGCGCGGTCCAACGACCGGGTCGGGCTGCTCTGCTTCTCGGACCGGGTGGAGCGATTCCTTGAGCCGGCCCGCGGCCGCCGCCACGCCCTGCGACTGATCGCCGAATTGCTCGGCCCCGCTCCCCAGCGCGCCCGGACCGACCTGGGTTCGTGCCTGGCCTCGCTCGAGCCGCTCCTCCGCCGCCGCACGGTGCTGTTCGTGATCTCCGATTTCCTGGCGAGTGGATACGAGGAGCCGCTGGGCCGCCTGGCCCGGCGCCACGACGTGATCGCCATCCAGCTCCGGGACCGCCGGGAGCGGGAGTGGCCGGCGGTGGGGCTAGTCCCGGTGGCCGATCCCGAGACCGGCCGCTTCGCCGGGGTGGACAGCGACGACGTGGCGGTCCGGGAGCGGCTCGCGCGCCGGGCCCGGGAGCACGACGCCGCCCTCGAGGCGCTGGTTCGCCGCCACGGCGCCGACCTCCTCCGCCTCGACACCGACCGGGCCTACGGGGAAACGCTCCTCGCCTTCTTTCGGCGGCGGCAGAAGCAGGCGGGGCGGGTCGCGTGAGAGGGAAGGCGGGAACGGGGGTCGAGGGCCCGGTGGCCGGGAGCGGGCTCGGGCCGCGCGTCACGAGGGAGACGCTCCCGATGGCCACCCTCCTCGCGCTCGCCCTCGGGGCCAGATCCGCACCGGCCCAGCGGCTCGAGATCGCCCCGGAGCGCGACAGCGCGACCGTAGGCGATGTCGTGGCGCTCTCGGTGCGCTGGTTTCCCCACCCGCAGGACACCAAGCTCTCGCCGGCCCCGGTGCCGCCGGATCCGCTCCCCGACGGCTTCCAGGTCATCCAGGAGGATTCGCTGGTCCGCTCGCCGGATGGAACCTGGCGAGGGAAGATCTATGTGGCCTTCTATCGGACCGGTACCCGGACCGTGCCCCCCTTCGGTTTGCCGTTTCGGCGCGGGGCCGACGTGCTCACCGCGGCTCTGCGGAGCGAGCCGGCGGCGGTGGAAATCGTCCCGACCCTGACCGGCGGCAACCCTTCGCTCCGGGACATCCGCGAGCTGGCGCCGGGCGCGCGCCGGCCCTGGCTTGCGATCGCGGTGGGGGCGCTGGGGCTCGGGCTCCTTGGGGTCATCGCCAGGCGCCTTGGCCGGCGAGCGCGGCCGGCGCCAGCCGCTCCGCCTGATCCTCCCTCTCCGCCGCGGGCCGATCCCTACGAGCGGGCGCGGGCCCGCCTGGCCCGGTTCGAGGTGGACGGGCAGGATCTGCTCGAACCGGTGGACCGCCACTACGAGGAAGTGCTCGACATCCTGCGCGACTATCTGACGGAGACCGGTGCACTGCCGGCTCGGAGTCGGACCAGCAGTGAGCTCTTGAGGGGGCTGCCGGCGGCGTTGCGGGGGAACGGACTCGAGCAGCGAATCGGCCGGCTCCTGGTCGAGGCCGACCTGGTGAAGTTCGCGCGGCTTCGGCCCGATCGAGCGGCGGCGAGGGCGTTTACCGCCGGAGCGCGCGAGGTCCTCGAGGCGTGGCATCGAAGTTCCGGCGAGGTCGCGGTCCGGGAGAGCCGTGAGGCCCCGCCTGACAGCGGATCGGCGCAACGCTGAGGGGCCCTCGTGCGTCTGGCTGATCCCTGGTTCCTCCTCCTGCTGGCGATCCCGGTCGCGCTGGCGTTCCGGCTCTGGCTCGGCCGGCACCGGGCGCCGCCGGAGCACCTGACCTTCCCCGTGGTGTCCTGGGTGGCGGACGCGCCCGGCCGCAGGGGGGGGTGGCGGCGGCGGCTCGGGCTGCTCCGGATCGGGGCGATGGCCCTGCTCGTGCTGGCCGCCGCGCGGCCCCAGGCAGCCGGCGAGATGCGGCAGCTCACCCTCCGGTCCCGCAACATCATGATCGCGCTCGATATCTCGAGCAGCATGAAGGCGGCTGACTTCCAGCCCGGCAACCGGCTGGAGGTGGCCCGGCGGCTCCTGGCCGATTTCGTGCGGCGCCGGCCGGACGACCTGATGGGGCTCGTGACCTTCGCGGGCCGGGCGTTTCTTCAGGCCCCGCTCACCGCCGATACCGCCCTGCTCGCGGAGACCCTGCGCCAGGTGGATATCGGGCAGCTCCCCGACGGCACGGCCATCGGCACGGCGCTCGCGCTCAGCCTGAGCCAGCTCAAGGACCTGCCGGCGCGGGCCAGCGCGATCCTGCTCGTGACCGACGGGGCCAACAATACCGGGCTTCCCACGCCCGGGCAGGCGGCGGAGGCAGCGCGCGCGCTGGGCATCCGGATCCACGCCATCGGTCTCAGCACGAGCGACACGAGTGGGGTGATGCTGAACGGCGTCTGGCGGGTCGGGGGCACGGCGGCCAGGCTCACGCGCTGGGACGAGGCGATCCTCCAGCGCATCGCGGAGCGGACCGGCGGCACCTACTACCGGGCGGTCGCTCCCGACGCCCTGGAGGGGATCCTCGCCGAGATTGACAAGGCGGAGCGCTCGGAGGTGCGGGTGCCCGAGGCGCGGCGCTATCGGGAATTGTTCCCGTTCCTGCTGGTCCCGGCGCTTCTCCTTCTGCTGCTCGAGCGCGGGCTCGGGCTGGGCTGGCTCCGATCCCTGGCGGCGCCATGATCTTCCTCCATCCGGCGGTATTGCTTCTCGTGCCGCTCTTGCCGGCCGCGGTGCTTTGGTGGTACCGCCTGGCGGAAGAGCGGCGCCGTCGGGACCTCGAGCGCCTGGGCGATCCTGCGCTCCTTGCCAGGCACTCCCCGCTCCCCGGCGGGGAGGGGCTCCGCCGCCGCGCCCGGCTCCACGCGGCCGGCCTCGGCTTCCTGGCCCTGGCCCTGGCTCGCCCCCAGTGGGGCGACACCGCGGCCTGGCGGGAGCAGGCGGGTCGCGAGGTGCTGGTGCTGCTCGATCTCTCCCGCTCCATGCTGGTGAGCGACGTCGGTTCCACCCGGCTCGAGGCCGCCCGGCGGGCCGCGGCGGCCATCGTCGCCGGGTCGCCGGGGAGCCGCGTGGGGCTGGTGGTGTTCGGGGGAAGCGCGTTTCTCCAGCTCCCGGTCACCGGTGACCGCAACGCGCTGCTCCGGTATCTGGCCGCCGCCTCGCCGGATGATCTGGGCGACCCGGGAACCGACCTGGGGAGCGCGCTCGCCCTCGCCGCCCGGGTCTTCGAGCGCGCCGGGGAACGGGGCTTCCGGACGGTCCTGGTGCTTTCGGATGGCGAGACGAGCGGCGACATCCAGCCCGCGCTCGACCGGCTGCGGGAGGCGGAGATCCCGGTGCTGGCCCTCGGGGTGGGTACACCGGCGGGCGGGCCGGTGCCGGCGGACAGCACCGAGGCGCCCGAGCGGTGGCATCGGGACCACATCGGGCGCATCGCGATCTCGCGGCTGGAGGAGGATCCCCTGGTTCGAGCCGCCAGCGTCACCGGGGGACGCTACGCGCGCTGGGAAGGCGGGCGGGGTGTCGCCGCGCTACGGGAAGCGCTGCAGGCGCTGCGCGCCCGTCCCGGGCACGCCGGCCGCGCCACCGAGCGGGCCGAGCGGTTCCAGTGGCCTCTCCTCCTGGGGCTCATCCTGCTGTTGCTGGAGCCGCGCGCCGGGCGGCCGCGGTCCGGGGCGCTCTCCTTCCGTGGAGCCCTGGCGACTCTGCTGGGAGCACTCTCCGGCCTCGCCGGCTGTAGCCGGGCCGAGCGCGACGCGAAGCGGGGCGGGGAGCTCTACCGGGCGGGAAGGTTCGAGGCGGCCTACCAGGCCTTTCGCGCCTCGCTCGCGGCTCGCCCCGACCCCTCGGTCGAACTCCAGGCCGGCAACGCGCTCTATCGGCTGCACCGGTACGAGGAAGCGGCGGAGACCTACCGCGCCGCCCGGTCCGCTCCCCCGCTCACCGCCGCGCGGCTCGCCTACAACCTCGGCAATGCGTATGTCAGGGCCGCGGAAGAGAAGCCGGGCGACCCGGCTCCCCTGGAGGCCGCGGTGCAGGCTTACGAGCAGGCCCTGCGGCTCGAACCCGGCGACGCGGATGCCAAGTGGAACCTCGAGCTCGCGCTCCGGCGCCTGGCCGAGGACCGGTTTTCCGGCGGGTCCTCGGGGCGCGGGCGCCGGGCCGACTACGGCCGCGGCAACCAGAACGTGCCCGGCTACGAAGGAACCCCGGAACAGCGGGTCGGGGCGATGGCGGGCGGCGGCATGGGGTCGGGCGAAGGAGAGTCCGCCGAGGAGCTGAGCGAGGCCGAAGCGCGGGCGCTGCTGGAAACGGTGGAGCGGCAACAGCTCCAGAGCCACGAGGGGCGGCGGGTCAGGGGAGGGCGGGGTGAAGGGAGAGACTGGTGAGGTGCCCTCTTGCTGGAGCCGATATCCTCGGAAGCCGGGAGCGCGCGTGACAGGTCAGCGTGCGCGCTCGAGCGCCCGGGGCAGCCAGGCGGCGGCGAGTCCGATCGCTCCCAGCCGGAGGAGGGTTTCCATCGGCTGCCCGAGACCGATGGTCCGGACGAGGCCGGGAGCCGCAAACCAGTAATACAGGCTAAGAGCCAGCGCGGCGCTCCCCGCGGCTGCGCGGGCGAGCTTGAGGTCAAAGCCCAGCGCGGCGAGCGAGAGCACCGCCCAGCTTCCCGCAGTCCAGGCGGCCTGGTGGAGATAGACTGCGCCCGCCTCGCGGAGCGGCACGTCCGGCTGGGTTCCGTAGCCGATCACGAAACCCGGGAAGGCAGTGAGAAACATGCCGCTCGGGGTCGGGAGCCATTCCCGGGCGCGGCTCTCGCCTCCCGTGGCGCCCAGGGCTCCGTTTCCCAGGTCGAGGCACCCGGTGCGGACGCAGGTGGTGCAGGGAAGGCAGCGGATCTCGCGAGCGAGCCGGAGCGGGTGCTGCCCGTACAGCCGCTCGACAGGGAGCACGGGGCAGATCGCGTTGCAGAACCCCGCCTTGACGTCGAACACGGCACCGGCGGCCGCCGCGGCCAGGAGCAGGGCTCCCACCAAGGCGAGCAACGCGGCGGCGTTCTGATTGAACAGAACATGGCGGCCCGGCACCAGCACGGCGAGGAGCGCGAGACCGGCGACAGTGGCCCGGCGCCCCCCTGCCGGGGAGAGTTTGCGCCGGGCCACCACGCCGTTGGTGAGGAGCCCTGCCGTGGCGAGCGGGCAGACCGCGCGCCAGAGGTCCGGCGCCAACAGGAACGATGCCGGCAGAAGCGGCACCACCACGTTCCAGACCAGCGGCAGCAGAGGGCGGGGCCAGACGGCCACCCCGCCCAAGAGGAGCAGGGCCCCGAAGAAGGCAGGATACTGGAGGCGGCATCGCAGCGGGTTCGGCGCGGTCATACCCCGAGTATGGGAGGCGGGCTTAAAGGGGCCGTGAGGGCGGGGTGAAGGCGGGAGGTCTGGGGCCCGGAATCGGGGGCTCGGGCTGCTCCCGGCTCGCGGCGTTCCCGCCCTACCGTCCCGGAGCGCTCCCGTTATTTTCCCGCGCTCATCCGAACCGCCGAGGCCCGAGCCCGTGACCAGTGCGACGAACGAACACCTCGAGCCAGTGGACAGCCTGTTCGGCCGCGATGTCTTCTCGAAGAAGCTGATGCGCCAGCGGCTGCCCCAGGACGTCTTCCGCTCGCTCCTGCGCACCATAGACCACGGGGCGCCGCTCGATCCCAAGGTGGCGGACGTGGTCGCCAACGCGATGAAGGACTGGGCGATCGAGAACGGCGCCACCCACTTCACCCACTGGTTCCAGCCGCTCACGGGGCTCACCGCGGAGAAGCACGACTCCCTGGTCAATCCCGACGGCCAGGGGGGGGTGATCTACAATTTCTCGGGGAGCGACCTGGTGCAGGGCGAGCCGGACGCCTCGAGCTTCCCCTCGGGGGGGCTGCGGGCCACCTTCGAGGCCCGCGGCTACACCGCCTGGGATCCCACCAGCCCCGCCTTCCTGATGCGGGAACCCAGCGCGGTGACGCTGGTGATCCCGACCGCCTTCGTGTCCTGGACCGGCGAGGCGCTGGACACCAAGATCCCGCTGCTCCGGTCCATGGAGGCGCTGTCCCACCAGGCCCTCCGGATTCTCAAGCTGTTCGGGACCGACCGGGGGGTGCACCGGGTGTTCACCACGGTGGGCCCGGAGCAGGAGTATTTCCTGGTGGACCGAGAGCTTTTCTTCAAGCGGCCCGACCTGGTGATCTGCGAGCGGACCCTGTTCGGGGCCCGGCCCCCCAAGGGCCAGCAGCTCGAGGATCACTACTTCGGCGCCATTCCGTCCCGGGTGCTGGCCTGCATGGCGGAGGTGGAGCGCGAGCTGTGGCGGCTCGGGGTCCCGGTGAAGACTCGGCACAACGAGGTGGCCCCCGGCCAGTACGAGATCGCGCCGCTGTTCGAGATGAGCCAGCTCGCGAGCGATCACCAGATGCTCATCATGGAGACGCTCAAGCGGGTGGCCCCGCGCCACGGCCTCGCGGCGCTGCTGCATGAGAAACCCTTCGCCGGGGTGAACGGATCGGGGAAGCACAACAACTGGTCCATGTCCACCGACCAGGGTCACAACCTGCTGGACCCCCAGGACGAAACCCACACCAACATGCAGTTTCTGGTCTTCCTCCTGGCGGTGATCCGGGGGGTGGATCTCCACGCCGATCTGCTCCGGGCCTCCATCGCCTCGGCGGGGAACGACCACCGGCTGGGCGCCAACGAGGCACCGCCGGCAATCATCTCGGTGTTCCTGGGCGAGATGCTGGAGGACATCCTGGACCAGGTGGAGCGGGGCCAGCTCCGCCGCACGCTCAAGGGCGGGGTCATTGACCTGGGTGCCCGCACCCTGCCGCAGCTTCCCCGCCACTCGGGGGACCGCAACCGCACCAGCCCCTTCGCCTTCACCGGCAACAAGTTCGAGTTCCGCGCGGTGGGTTCGAGCCAGTCCATCGCCTGGCCCAATACGGTGCTCAACACGATCGTAGCCGAGTCGCTGGATTTCATGGCGACCGAGCTGGAGCGGGCGGTCGGCAAGACACCCACCCCGGCCCGGGTCCAGGCGGCGGCGCTGGCCCTGCTCCGGCGGGTGGTGAAACAGCACAAGCGGGTGATCTTCGGGGGCGACAACTACGCCCCGGCCTGGCACCGCGAGGCCGAGCGCCGCGGTCTGCCGCACCTCCGCGACTCGGTGGAATCCTTCGCCGCGCTCCGGACCAGGAAGAACGCGGAGCTCTTCCGCAAGTACGGGGTGCTCAACAAGGCGGAGTTCGACTCCCGCCTCACCGTGGCGTACGAGAAGTACAACAAGCAGCTCACGATCGAGGCGGAAACGGCGGTCGCCATCGCCCGGACCCATATCCTGCCGGCCGCGCTCCAGCACCAGGCCCGGATGGCGGCGGCGGTGTCCGCCACGGAGGGAGCCGGGGTGAAGGCGACCGACACGCTGGCCGCCCTGGGGGAGTTCGTCAACCTGGTTTCCCGCTTCCAGGAATCCATCACCGCGCTGGAAAAGGTCGCCGCGCACGCCGAGGAGGATCCCGTCAAGCACGCGACCTGGATCCGCGACAAGGTGAAGCCGGCGATGGCCCTGCTCCGGACCTATGCGGATGCCCTGGAAACGCACGTGGCGGCCGATCTCTGGCCGCTGCCCACCTACCGGGAGCTGCTGTTTCTCAAGTAGGCGGCGGGGACCGGGTGCCCGACCGGCGCGGCAGGCCGGCGCCGCGCCTCGAAACGGCGCCCGGCGAGCCCGCACTTGCGCTTTTCCGGCGGAACGCGAAAAATTGCCGCCTCCAATCAGGGAGAGGGTCCAATGTCAGTCCAGAGCAGTCGGCTGGTGAGCTTGGTGGTCCGGCTGGGCGCGGCCGGAACCCTGGCCTGGGCGGTGGCCTGCGCGGGGGGTGGCGGGAAGTACGCCGGGAACTGGGCCCGGGAACTCTACGGCGAAGGGACCGTGGAGATGTCCATCGGGTCGGATGGCTCGGTGCAGGTGACGCTCCCGCAGGGCGACCGGTGGGGCGGCAGGACGATCCAGGGGAAGGTGAGCTTCAAGGGCGATACTCTCGTCTGGGGGGAGGACACCGGCACCTTCACCTGCAAGGCCCCGGGGGCCGCCTACGTCCTGACCCTGGCGGACGGCAAGCTCGGCGTGGATGGCGTGGGCGCCGATCCCTGCGGCGCGAGGCACGCGGCGCTGAACGGGGAGTGGAGCAAGAAGGGCTAGAGCGCCGGCCACTGCTGGGTCACGCAGTGGAATGACCCGAGGCCCCAGACCAGATCGCGGGACGCCAGCAGGGTGACGCGCCGGGAGGGGAAGCAGGCCTGCAGCACCCGGCGCGCCTCCTCGTCGCTCGGCAGGCCGAAGGCCGGGAGCAGGACCACCTCGTTGGCGATGTAGAAGTTGGCATAGCTCGCCGGCAGCCGCTGGCCCTCGTGGTAGAGCGCCGGCGGCATGGGAAGCGGGACGATCCGGAACGGCCGTCCCGCCGGGTCGCGCATGGCCTGAAGCCGCGCCAGGTTCTCCTGCAGCGGCCCGTAGTTGGGATCCCGCGGGTCTTCCTCCACCACCGTGACCACGGTCTCCGGGTCCGCGAAGCGGGCGAGATCGTCCACGTGGCCGTCGGTGTCGTCCCCCTCGATCCCCTGGCCCAGCCACAGGATCTGGGCGACCCCGAGGTAGTCCCGCAGGTACCCCTCGATCGCCTCCCGCGAGAGGGTGGGGTTGCGATTGGGATTGAGGAGGCAGGCCTCGGTGGTGAGGAGCGTGCCGCGGCCGTTCACCTCGATGCTTCCCCCTTCCAGCACCATCCCGGGATGGAACACCGGGAGGCCGAAGCGCTCTCCGATCCGGGAGGGAATCCGGTCGTCGTCCTCGAACGGGGGGTACTTGCCGCCCCAGGCGTTGTAGCCCCAGTCCACGATCGCTTCCTCGCGGCGGCCGTTGACCTCGCGCTGCACGAAGATCGGGCCGTGGTCGCGGCACCAGGCGTCGTTGGTCGGGAAATCGTGCAAGAACACGCGGGCGCCGGGCGGCTGGGGCAGCTCTAGCGGCCCGGCCCCTCGCACGGGCACTGCCGCGATCCCTGCCTCGGCGAGCAGGCGCCGCACCCCCTCGAGCCGCTCCTCATCCCCGGCGCTGATGTGCACCTCCTCGCCCGGCGCCAGGAGCTTGACGATCTCGACGAACACCCGAGGCACCAGCTCGAACTTTCCCGGCCAGGACGACTCCCGGTGCGGCCAGCTGAGCCAGGTGCCGCGATGCCGGGCCCACTCGGGCGGCATCCGGAACCCGAGCGAGGCGGGAGTCCGGGCCGCCCTGCGCTGGTGCCGTGCCTCCAGCCTCCGAGCCCCCATTCCGCCGGCCTCTCAATCCAGAAAGCGCCGTTCCAGCCCGCCGTACGCGTCCACCCGGCGGTCCCGGAGAAACGGCCAGTGGGTCCGGACGGCATCCACCTTCCGCCGATCGCACTCCACCACCAGGACCTCCTCCCCCTGGCCCGCGCGGGCGAGGACGGCGCCGCCCGGGTCGGCCACGAAGCTCGAGCCCCAGAACTCGATCCCGCCCCGGGGGCCCTCCTCGTGGCCCACCCGGTTGGCCACCGCGACGAAGACCCCGTTGGCGATGGCGTGGCTGCGCTGGATCGTTTCCCAGGCATCGCGCTGGGCCGCGCCGTGCTCCGCCTTCTCCGCCGGCAGCCACCCGATGGCAGTGGGATAGAACAGGACTTCAGCGCCTGCGAGCGCGGTCAGCCGGGCGGCCTCCGGGTACCACTGGTCCCAGCAGACCAGCACGCCGGCCGGCACAAACCGGGTCTCCCAGGTGCGGAAGCCCAGATCGCCGGGGGCGAAGTAGAACGTCTCGTGGTAGTTCGGGGCGT
>JBBIMQ010000051.1:0-11725 GCA_037444345.1 Gemmatimonadota bacterium
CATCTTCTAGCGGCTGCGGCGGGAGTCCACCATCTACTGAGGCGACACCGCTCGGGTTCCCTACTGCCCGAATAGCCCTGACACGGTTCGGCGGTACAGCCGCGAGATCCTGCACTGGCTGCTGGGCGAAGGGGTGAAGCTGGTGGTGATCGCCTGCAACACGAGCACGGCCCACGCGCTGGACACGCTGGTGGCCGAATCCCCGGTGCCCGTGGTCGGGGTGATCGAGCCCGGCGCGCGCGCCGCCGTGCGCGCCACCCGAGGCGGCCCGGTGGGGGTGATCGGCACAGCCGGCACGATTGCCAGCAACGCCTATCTCCGCGCCATCCAGGCCCTGGCCCCGTCGCTCCGGGTCGAGCAGCGGGCGTGCCCCTTGTTCGTGCCGCTCGTCGAGGAGGGCTGGTTCGAGCATCCCGCCACCGAGCTCATCGCGCGGGAGTACCTGGCGGATCTCGGTCGAGCCGGGGTGGATGTGCTGGTGCTGGGCTGCACCCACTACCCCCTGCTCAAGCCGCTGCTCGGGCGGGTGATGGGGCCCGAGGTACAGCTCATCGACAGCGCCGAGGAGACGGCCCGCGCGGTGGAGCAGGTGCTGGTCGAGCGCGGCCTGGCCGCGGAGGGCGAGGGGCGGGGCTCGCACCGGTTCGTGGTGAGCGATGACGAGCCGCGGTTTCGCGCCGTGGGTTCGCGGTTCGTCGGGGAGCGCCTCGATCAGGCAGAAGTGGTGAGACTCGGGTGAGGAGAGGCGCCCGGCACCCGGCGTCAGGCGAAGGCAGCCAGCCGGGCCCCTCGCTCCTCGACCACCGCGTAGCGGTACCCGTCGCACCAGGCGCCGGGGTTCAGGTACCAACGCCCGGGCTCCAGTTCCTCCGCGGCTGGCACGTGGGTGTGGCTCATCACGACCAGCCCGATATCGGGCCCCTGGCGGAACAGCTGGCGGGCGTAGTCTCGCTGGCGGGCCGCCGCCCGCTGCATCGCAGCGGGATCGCGGCGTGCGTCGCCCAGCACGCCGCTCAGCCGGTCCACCGCCCAGCACGCGAGGTCCGGGTGCACCAGGCGGACGGCGCCAACGGTGAAGCGGTGCGAGGTGATCCGGTGCAGGACGCCCGCCGACCAGTGAGATTCCGCGATGCCATCGCCGTGCAGCGCCAGCCCGAGCCGCGGGCCGGCGGTAAACCGGGCGGCCTGGGGAGCGTACTCGATGTCGAGCTCCCGGCTCCAGAAGTCGCCGCCCCAGCGGTCGTGATTCCCGCCCAGCAGGAGAATGGGGAGCCGGGCACGCAGCGCTGCCAGTCGGGCGACGACCCGGGCCCCGCGCCTCGGCACGGCGCGGCGCCAGGCAAACCAGAACTCGAAGAGATCGCCCGTCACCAGAAGGCCGTCCCCGAGCTCGGGAACGGTCTCGAGGAAGGCCAGGAAGGTGCGCTCCACCTCCGGGGACCCGCGACCCAGGTGGGCATCCCCGACCACGACCAGTCGCTCGCAGTGCACGGCGCGTAAAGTGGCCGGACCGGCCAGCTACGGCAAGCATCACCTTTGACTTGAGCCCCCGGCCCGCGATAGCTTCGGGGCCGGTACGCCGCCCCCGACCGCAGCCGGCGGTCCCCGCAGCGCTCGCTCACGTCCGTTTCCCGACACCCCCCGACCGTGCCGCCCGAAACCGTCATCACGCACCGGGTGAACTACTCGGAGACCGATCAGATGGGCGTTGCCTATCACGCCCGCCACATCGTGTGGCTGGACATCGCCCGTACGGAACACCTCCGGCGCGCCGGGTTCAGTTATCGGGAGCTGGAAGCACAGGGGCTGCACCTCGTGGTGACCGACCTCCGCATCCGGTACCGCGCCGCCGCGCGATACGACGACCTGGTGCGGATCCGCTGCCGGGTGGCCGAGGCGGGCTCGCGGCGCGTCACCTTCAGCTACGAGCTGGAGCTCGAACCGGACCAGGTCCGCGTGGCGGACGCGGAAACGAGCCTGGTGTGCCTCGACCGGCGCCATCGCGTGGCGCGGCTCCCGGAGGCGGTGGTCCGGGCGCTGGGCGGCGGGCGGGAGGCGCGGCGATGAGGCGCCCGGTGCTGGTGGCGCTGGCGGTCCTCGGGGCGGGGCTTCCGGTCCGGCTCGCCGCGCAGGATGAGGCCACGGTGGAGGTGCTGGCCCGGATCCTGGCCGCCGAGGACGCCCGCCGTTTCGACGAGGCCACGTTCCAGAGCGGGCTCGCCCAACCGGACTCCTCGGTGCGCCAGATCGCCGCCCTGGCGCTGGGGCGGCTCCGAAACCCGGCGGGCCTTCCCCTGCTGATCCCGGCCTTGAGAGACCCGGACAGCACGGTCCAGGCGGTTGCGGCCTTTGCGGTGGGGCTCCTGGGGTCTCCCGAGGGCGTGGAGCCGCTGATCGAGCGCGCCTCCGGCGAGCGGGTCGCCCAGCCGGTGGGTCTCGAAATCGTGACCGCCCTGGCCCGGCTGGGGGGGGAGCGGGCCGCGAGGTACCTGGCCGAGATCCTGAGCGGCGGCCAGCTCGCCGGGAGGCAGGATGGCGACCTCTTCGTCAGGCGCGCGGTGCAGGAGGCCTGGCGGCTCGGGAGCCTGGCTCCGGTCGAACCGCTGCTCGGATACACCGCCTCGCGCGATGACGATACGCGAATCGGCGCGGTGTACGCGCTGGCCCGGCTCCAGGCCCGCGCTGCCGCGCCCCGGTTTCTCGACGCACTGAATGACCGGCACCCGCTGGTCCGGCAGGCTGCGGCCCGAGCGCTCACCCGGGCCTACGCCGATTCTGCCGGACTCGCCTATCAGACCGTGGCCGGCCTGCTCGCGCGGGCGAGCGAGGACGGGGACCCCGGGGTGCGGGTCCAGGCGCTCCGGAGCCTCGCCACGTTTCACCTCGCGGAACACGCCGGACGGGTTGTCCGCCTGCTCGACGATCCCGCTCCCAACGTGGCCGTGCAGGCCGCCTGGACGCTGGGCGAGATGCCGAGCCCCGCGGCCGCCGAGGGCCTCCGCCGGATCCCGGCGGGCAGGGGGGGGTGGGCCCGCCGAAAAGCCGCCCTGCGCAGCCTGGCCCGGATCGATTCCACGGGGTTTTTGGCGGTGGAAGCCTCCTGGCGTACCAGCGGGTCCTGGCGCGACCGTGCCGCCGCCGCGGAAGCCTGGACCATGGTCCGGCCCGGAGGGCACCCGGAGTTGCTACGGGACCAGGACGGGCGGGTGGTGGCCGCCGCGCTGGCCGCCTGGGGCGAGCGCGTGCAGGAGGCGGCCCCCACGTTCGTCGCCACTTGCCGGGAGCTGCTCCGCCACCCCGACGCGGCGGTCCGCAGCCTCGCCGCCGACGGCCTGGCGCGGGCGGCCGATCCGGCCGACCTGCCGGCCCTGGTCGAGGCGGTCAAGGCCGCCAGGCGCGACTCCTTCCCCGACGCGGCCCTGTCGGCCCTCCGGGCCCTGGTGGCGATCGCCGCGCGATCCCCCGAAGCCCGGGAACGGGTGGAGACCGAGGCGCTGGCCGCGCTCCCGGTGCCGGCGGATTACCAGATCCGCCGCTGGGCCGAGACCGAGTGGCCCGCCGCTGCCAGGGTCTGGGGCCCGGCCGTCCCGATCGAGACGGGCCGCTCGCTCGAGGATTATCGCGGCCTGGTGCGCCGCTTCCTGCTCGGCGTCTCGCCGGACCGGTACCCGACGCTCACCGTCGAGCTGGAGTCGGGGGGTAGCCTGAAGCTCGAGCTGTTCGGCGCCGAGGCGCCGCTCACGGTCGCCAACTTTCTGCGGCTCGTGGACCGGCGCTTCTTCGACGGGATGCGGTGGCACCGCGTCGTGCCCAACTTCGTGGTGCAGACCGGCGACCCGCGCGGCGACGGATGGGGCGGCCCCGGGACCGTGATTCGCGACGAGATCAACCGGCGGCGCTACGGCGCGTATGTCATCGGCATGGCGCTCGCCGGGCCGGACACCGGAGGGAGCCAGTGGTTCATCACCTTGAGCCCGCAGCCGCATCTGGATGGGCTCTACACGGTCTTCGGCCGGGTCACCGAGGGCGTCCCGGGCCTGCTCCGCGTCACCGAAGGGGACCTGATCCGCACCATCCGGCGATGATCGCCTGCCTCGCGCTCGGGGCCCTGCTGCTTCTCTTCCCACCGCCGCTGGCGGCGCAGTTCGCGCAGCTCGGCGAGAACAAGATCCAGTACCGCAAGCTCGACTGGCAGGTGCTCCGCGGCGCCCACGTGGACCTCTACTACTATCCCGCCGAAGCGGAGCTCGCCCCGGTCGCGCTGGCCTACGCGGAGGAGAGCTACGAGGCCCTGGCCCTCAAGTTCGGGCATGCGGTCTCGAGCCGGATCCCGCTCATCGTGTACGCCTCGCACACCGATTTCGAGCAGACCAACGTCCTCCCCTTCACCCCGCCCGAAGGGTTGCTGGGCGTCACCGATTTTCTGAAGCGCCGGGTCACCCTTCCGTTCCGGGGCAATCTCGCCGAGTTCCGGCATACCCTGCGCCACGAGATGGTCCACGTCTTCCAGATCAGCTTGCTGATCGACCGCTATGAGCGCTCGCCTCGGGCCGCCAACGTGCCGCTACCGCTCTGGTGGACGGAAGGCCTGGCCGAGTTCTGGTCGGCCGGGGAGGATGCCCGCGACGAAATGGTCCTGCGGGACCTGGTGCTGAGCGGGCGCTTGCCGGACCTCCAGCAACTGGCGCCGGTCACGGGCGGCATCGTCTACCCGCTGGGGGGGCGGATTCACCGCTGGCTGGCCGAGACCTATGGCGACTGGCGGGTGGGGCAGCTGTACCGGGAGCTCTGGCGGTTCGACAGCTTCGAGGCGGCCATCGAGGCCATCTACGGCCGGTCGCTGGCGCAACTCAACGAGGAGTTCCAGGTGGCCATGCGGCGGGCCTACTACCCCGCGATCGAGGGCCGGGCGGCCCTCCCCGCGGTGGCCCGGCTGCTCGCGCAGGCCGCCGTCAAGCCGGCCTTCGCGCCGGGGGACAGCAGCGGGGGCGAGGTCTTCTACGCCTCGCCCGCGAGCGGCTTCTTCACGCTGTACCGCCGCCGGCTGGACGGCGGGAGCGCCACCCGGGTGATCAGCAGCGGCCGCACGGCCGATTTCGAGTCGCTCCACCCCTTCGACTCCCGGGTGGATGCCTCGCGCCCGGGCCTGTTGCTCTTCAGCACCAAGTTCCAGGACCGCGACGCGCTGGTCATCTGGGACCTGGAACGCCACCGGATGGCGGGCCGCTATCGGTTCCCCGAGCTGGTCTCGATCTTGTCCCCGGTCTGGGGCCGGGACGGCCGCAGCGTGATCTTCTCGGGGCTCGCCGAGAGCGGCGTCTCCGACCTCTACCGCGTCACCCTGCCTGACGGAAAGCTGGAACCGCTCACCCGCGACCCCTACCAGGATCTCGATCCGAGCGTGAGCCCTGACGGCCGGGAGGTGGTGTTCGCCTCGGATCGCACCGCGGGCGGGCTGGACGGCGCGATGAATCTCTTCGTCCTGGACCTGGAGAGCGGCACTATCCGGCAGCTCACGTCCGGGCCGTGGCGCGACGAGTCTCCCTGGTGGACCGCGGAGGACCGGATCGTCTTCACCTCGAGCCGCGACGGCGTGCTCAACGTCTTCTCGGTGGACCCCCTGGGCCAGGGGCGCCGGGAGACCTCGGCCTGGACCGGGGCCTTCGATCCCGCGCCGGTCGCCGGGCGCGACGCGTACCTCGTCACGGGGTTTCACGACCTCTCGTTAGGGGTCTACCTCTATCCGGCCGACTCCCTGGCCCGGCAGGAAACCTTCGCGCTGGCCGAGACGGCAGCCCACAGCACCTGGACCTGGCCCCACGGCGAGCCGGCCGCCGTGGCCCGGGCCCGCGGCGAGCCCTACCGCCGCAAGTACAGCCTCGACCTGGCCGCGGCCGAGGCCGTCTATGTCCCGCGGGTCGGGTCGGCCCAGGGACTGGCCTTCCTGGTGAGCGACGTGCTGAGCGACCATCTGTTCTACGCGAACCTCGCGACCTACCAGGGCCGCCGCTTCAGCAGCCTGCTCGGCAACGTCAACCTCCTCGGGCTCTATCTCAACCAGACCCGGCGCCTCAACTGGGGGGTGGGGGCCTTCCGGTTCAAGGGCAACCAGTACGAGGGCGATTTCATCCCCGCCTATTTCGAGTCGGCCGCGGGCGCCTTCGGGCTGCTCCGCTATCCGCTCACCAAGCTCGCCCGGGTCGAGGGCCGGCTGGTGGTGCAGCACTCGGACCGGACCGACTTCACGCTCCCGGTGGAGGACCCCGAGCGCAAGGGGTGGATCGCGTCCCACTACCTGAGTTTCATTCACGACAACGCGCTCTGGACGTACACCGGGCCGCTGGACGGCCACTATTTCGCCCTGACAGGAGGTGTCTCCACCGACTTCACCAACGCTCGCTTCGACAGTTACGTCCTCACGGCCGATCTGCGCCAGTACTTCCGACTGGCCCGCCGCTCGGCCTACGCGGTTCGCGGCATCGGGTTCTGGAGCGGCGCGGACCGGCCGGAGCGGATCAACCTGGGCGGGACGCTGGCGCTCCGGGGGTACCCGCTCTACGGCTACATCGTGGGCTCCCGGGCCTGGCTCCTCAACCAAGAAGTACGCTTCCCGCTTCTCGATTACCTTACCCTGGGAACACCGGTGGGGCCGATTCGCTTTCCGGAGGTGCAGGGAGCGCTCTTCGCCGATGTGGGCAAGGCGTGGTTCCCGAGCGAGGAGCGCGCCTTGCTCGGCAGTTACGGGGCGAGCTTCCGCATGCCCGTGGCCTCGGGCTTCGTGCTGCGACTTGACTGGGGGCGCCGCTGGAGCGACGGGAGCTTCCGCGGCTACGGCTTGCTTCCCCGGCAGAAACGGGCCGGCTTCGTCCAGTTCTTCTTCGGGTATAACTATTGATGCCGCAAGGACTTCGGCTTGACCGGCCGCTAGGCAGGGTCTATTTTGCGCTGGCCCTGCTGGGCTGCCGCCGCGCCGAACCGGCCCTGCTGCCCTCGGCGGCCGCAGGGGTGAGCGCGGAGCAGGTCGCAGCCTGGGTGGAAGCCACGCGACCGGCCGGCAGGGCGGTGCACCGCTTCACCTGGCTGTTCCAGGACGAGCAAGCGAGCAAGGGCGGGCGGGGGAGCGCCCGCATCGCCCCACCCGACTCGCTCCGGTTCGATGTGGCCGGGTCGCTCGGGGTCGGGAAGGGATCGGCGCTGGTGGTGGGCGATACGGCGGTGTGGGTGGTCCCGGAACGGGCGGTGAACGATCTGGTGCCGAACTATCCGCTCCTCTGGGCCCTGTTCGGCATCGCGCGGCCGCCGGGCCCCTTCGATCGGCTGGCTGGCGTGAGCGAAGGGGGGCGCACCGCCTGGCGTTATGCCACGGGAGCCGACACGGTAGAATACCAGCGGGTGGTAGGCGACCGGATCCGGTTCGCCGCCGAAGCCCGCGAGGCCGGCCGGGTGGTGGGCCGCGCCACGGTGACCCTGCTGGCTGACGGCACCCCGGTCAACGCGCGGTTGATCGTGCCGAGCGGACCGGCCAAACTGGAGATCAAGTTCTACGCCACGGTTCCGACCGCCGCGTTTCCTCCGGAGACCTGGACGCCTCCTCGGCCCTAGTGTTCTCCTGGTCGCCGCCTGCCTCTACCGGTTCTCTGGGGGCGGGCTGCCGTCCAACGTGAAGACGGTCGCGGTCTTGCCGTTCGACAACCTGACCTCGGAGCCGATTCTCACCCAGGAGATTGCCAGCGCCGTCCGGGAGGCAGTACAGGACCGCCTGGGGCTGCGGCAGGCGGGCGAGGCCCAGGCCGATGCCATCGTCCGGGGCAGCATCAGTCGCTACGATCCCGACGTGGTCGTGGCCTTCGAGGGAGGGCAGAATCGCCAGGTCCAGGTCAACCGCCGCCTGGTCCAGATCACGGTCAATATCGAGATTGTGGATCAGCGCACCGGCAAGACCCTGTGGGCCCGCCAGGGACTGATGCGCGAAGGGGACTACGAACCGGGCCGGGAGACCGAGGCGCAGGCCCGGCGGAAAGCGCTCGAGAAGATCGTGACCGACATCGTGGACGGAGCCCAATCTCAATGGTGAGCACGCGCCCCGACCGCCGCGGCGGCAGTACCTCCGGCTGCCTCGTCTCGCTGGCGATTCTGGTGGTCGCGATCTACTACGGGATTCACTTCGGCGAGCCGTGGGTGCGCTACTACCGCCTGCTGGACGAGATGCGGGTCCAGGCGCGGCTCGCGCCCACCCTCACCGACGGGGTGATCCGCCGCCGCCTGGAAGCCAAAGTGGACGAGCTCGGGCTGCCGCCCGAGGCGAAGAAAATCACCGTCACCCGCTCGGGCCACCCGCGCAAGATCCTCATCACCACCACCTACACCGAAACCGTGAAGGTTCCCATCTTCTCCCACACGTTCACCTTCACCCCGAAGGCGGAAGAACCGCTCTGATGCGGCGGCTGCCTGGATCGGCCCCTCCCCGACCGACCCACCTCTTGCTCGCGGCCGTGGTGTTATTGCCGTCCGCCCTCCTGGCGGCCGCGACGGACAGCTCGGTGCCGGACCTGCTCCTGGTCGTGGCCGCCATGCTGGCCGCAGGCAAGGTCCTGGCCGAGCTGGCCGAGCGGCTGGGCCTGCCGGGCGTGCTGGGCGAACTCCTGGCCGGCACGGTTCTGGGCGTCCACGTGCTGGGGATCGTGCCCGCCGCCGGGGCCCCCAATGCCGATGCGGTGAGCCTGCTCGCCGAGCTCGGGGTCATCCTCCTCCTCTTCGAGGTGGGTCTCGAGACCGACCTCAAGGAGATGATCCGGGTCGGCCCGGCGGCGCTGGCCGTCGCGACGGTCGGGGTCGCGGTGCCCTTCTTCCTGGGCTGGTTCTACTGGGCTCACTTGCCCCACGCCTTCGCCGATCGGCCTGACCTCGGGACGGTGGCGGTGTTCGTGGGGGCGACCCTCACCGCGACCTCCGTCGGGATCACCGCCCGGGTCCTGGGGGACCTGGGCCGGATGGAGACCGCCGAGGCCCGGATCATTCTCGGCGCCGCGGTGCTGGATGATGTGCTGGGCCTGGTGATTCTCTCGGTGGTGTCCGGCATCGCCGCGGGCGGGACCGTGAGCCTGTTCGGGATGACGACGACGCTGGCGATCGCGGTGGGGTTCCTGGTGGCCGCCGTGGTCGTGGGGAGCCTGCTCATCCCTCACCTCGCCGACCGGGTGGAGCGAATGCGGGCCCGGCGGACCCTGGTGGTGCTGTCGCTCGCCTTTGCGCTCGGGCTCGCGGCCCTCGCGGCGAAAGTGGGATCCGCGCTCATCATCGGCGCCTTCGCCGCGGGGCTCGTGCTCCGTGCCACCGAGCACCGCCACAAGATCGAAGCGCAGATCCAGCCCATCGCGGCCGTCCTGGCCCCGATCTTCTTTGTCAGCGTGGGCGCCGCCGCGGACATCACCCTCCTCGATCCCGGCCGTCCCGGGTCCGGGGCGCTGCTCTCCGTGGCCGGCGCGCTGCTCCTCGTGGCTGTCATCGGCAAGGTGGCCGCGGGCTGGGCGGCGCCCTGGACCCGTTATCACCGCCTGACCGTTGGCGTGGGGATGGTACCCCGCGGCGAGGTGGGACTCATTTTCGCCGATCTCGGGCGCCGGGCCGGCCTCTTGAGCAGCGAGGTCTTCAGCGCCGTCCTCCTCATGGTCATGGCGACGACCTTCCTGGCCCCCATCGCGCTGAAACTCATCTTTGTCCGGCCCGGCCCACGCCGCCGCCCCCCCCCAGATGCGGCTTGACACCAGCGTCAAGATCCGCGACCGGGCTGCCGCCGTGGCCTGGCGGGCCGGGCGGAGCGGGATCGTGGTGTTCACCAACGGCGTCTTCGATCTGGTTCACCCGGGGCACGTGGTGCTGCTCGAAGCCGCCCGCCGCGAGGGCGACGCGCTCATCGTGGGCGTGAACACGGATGCCTCGGTGCGGCGCATGGGGAAGGGCCCCGAGCGGCCCATCGTGCCCGAGACCGCCCGAGCCCGCGTCGTCGCGGCCTTCGAGGCCGTGGATTGCGTGGTGCTCTTCGATGAGGATACCCCTCTCGAGCTCATCATGGCCCTCGAGCCCGACGTGCTGGTGAAAGGCGCCGATTACTCCCGCGGCGACACCGTGGGGGCCGAGTTCGTCGAGGCCCGCGGCGGCCGGGTCCGGCACGTGGAGCTGGCCGTGGGCTTCTCGACCACCGCGATCGTGGAACGCCTCCGTGCCACGTCCTGACGGGCGCGCCCCCGACCAGCTCCGCCCCCTGGCCCTCGAGCGCGGGGTGAATCCCTACGCCGAAGGCTCCTGCCTGATCCGACTGGGCGGGACCCTGGTCCACTGTACGGCGACCGTCGAGGCCGGTGTCCCCGCGTGGCGCCGGGGCACCGGCGAGGGGTGGGTCACCGCCGAGTATGCCATGCTACCTCGCGCCACCCAGGAACGGACCCCGCGGGAACGCAGCGGCCCCGGCGGCCGCACTCAGGAGATCCAGCGCCTCCTCGGGCGGTCGCTTCGCGCTGCCATGAAGACCCTGCTCCTGGGCGAATACACCATCCGGGTGGACTGCGATGTGCTCCAGGCCGACGGCGGCACCCGTACCGCGGCCGTCACCGGCGGCTGCGTGGCACTGGCCGACGCCTGCGCCTGGCTGGCCGAGCACGCCGGCATCGAGAATCCGTTCGGCCGACTGGTCGCGGCGATCTCGGTGGGCGTGGTG
The DNA here is from genome assembly GCA_037444345.1 of Gemmatimonadota bacterium. Taxonomy (GTDB): domain Bacteria; phylum Gemmatimonadota; class Gemmatimonadetes; order Gemmatimonadales; family GWC2-71-9; genus JADJOM01. The sequence goes on from JBBIMQ010000051.1 coordinate 10,715, forward strand.
GCAGGTGACCCCAGGCTCGACCTCGCCTACGCAGAAGACAAGGAGGCCGAGGTGGACGCGAACGTGGTCATGGCCTACCCGGATCGCTTCGTCGAGGTCCAGGGGACCGGCGAGCACGGGACCTTCCGCCGGGCCGAGCTCGACCAGTTGCTCACGCTCGCCGAAGCCGGGATCCGCCACCTCTTCGAGGCCCAGCGGCAGGCCCTCGGCTGGTGAAGCTCCTGTTCGCGACCCGAAGCGCCGGCAAGCAGCGCGAGATCCGGCGGGTGATGGAACCGGCGGGTCACGAAGTCCTCTTCCCCGACGAGGCGGGGGTGTTCGCTTCGGCGGCCGAGGACGCGCTGGAGCTGGGGGACAGCTTCGAGACCAACGCCCGCCAGAAGGCCGAATACTTCTGCCGGCGGACCGGCCTTCCCACCGTGGCCGACGACTCCGGGCTCGAGGTGTTTTCCCTCGGGGGACTGCCCGGAGTCCGCTCCCGCCGCTGGGCCGGCGCGACCGGCCCCGAGGACCAGGTCGATCGGGCCAACAACGAGGAGTTGCTGCGCCGCCTGGGTGGGGCGCCACCCGAGCGCCGGCGGGCCCGCTACCGCTGCGTGCTGGTGCTCCTGCGCCACCCCGGGGCCGCGCCGGAGGTGTTCGAGGGCACCACGACCGGCACCATCATCGAAACGCCGCGTGGAAGCGGCGGGTTCGGGTACGACCCTATCTTCGTGGCCGATGAAGGGGGCAAGACCTTCGGCGAAGCCGCACCGGAGGAAAAGGACCGGGTAAGCCACCGGGGCCGCGAGCTGCGCGCGCTACTCGAAGCCCTGGCGCGAACCGAGCCCCGATAGGGACCGCTGCCGCGGCCGAACGCGGCGTCGCCCGACCGGCATCTGCCGGCGCCCGGCCCCTGCCCGCAGCGCCCGCGGCGCCATTGCCTGCCCGACCACCCTTGCGCCCCCTCCGACTGGACCGATACTCTGGGGGCGGGCACCACCGTGCCCTCTGCCACCACCTAGCCGCCGT
>JBBIMQ010000052.1:0-8962 GCA_037444345.1 Gemmatimonadota bacterium
CTCGGCCCTCGCCAGGCTGGTGAAGCTCGCCGTGGCGCCGCCCGGAGGTAGGATACTCACCAGGCCGAGGCCCAGCCGGTGGAGCGGATTCTTCCACAGGATCGCGCCCGTCGCCGGATCGAGACAGAAGAGCTGTCCCTGGGCCGAGGCGTAGAGCCGGTGCTCGTCGCAGGCCAGATTGACGAGACCCGACTTGACCCGGGTGCGCCACATCTCCGCGCCCGTGGCGCGGTCCCCCGCCCCCCCCTGCCCCCCCCCCCCCCCGGGGGGGCCCTCCACGCCCCGCCACCCCCACGTAGAGCCAGTCCTCGACCAGCCCGGCCATGGATCCCCCCTGCTGTTGCTGGCGCGAACATATACCCGCCCCGAGAATCTGCCCAGGCCAGGCACGCCCCGCACCAGGCCCGGATCCCGCTGCCCGCCTCCTCCGATGGGGAATCAGGCGGTACATTGGGGCCGTTCCCTTTCCCCTGGAGGCTCCATGGGCAAGCTCGTGCTCGGCAGCCTGCTTCTGCTCGTCGCCTTGCTCCTGCGCCTGGCCCACGCCGGGATGCGCGGCAGCGGCCGGCCGGCCGGCGGCCTGCTCCGGTATTTCAGCCTCGGCTTCACCGCGTTCGCGGCGGTGCTCATCGTCACAGCGCTGATCGTGGTCATCGATCCCGGCCAGGTGGGGGTCAAGCACGCGTTCGGGACCGTGGACATGAAGCCGCTCCTCCCTGGCATCCACCTGGTGGCGCCCTGGTCCTCGGTGGAACGCTACTCCACCCGGGAGGAACAGTTCCCGCGGACCGGCGACGAGGTAGAACAGATCGCCGCCCTCTCCAGCGAACAGATGGGCATGACGGTGGACGCAGGGCTCCGCTGGCAGATCAACCCCATGGATGCCCCGCGCATCTTCACCGAAATTGGGACCGAAGAGCAGATCCATTCCATCGTCCTGAACGCGATTCGCAAGGGCGTCCGCGATGGCATGGTGAAGTTCTCGATCAACGATATCGCCAAGCGCACCGAGATCGCCAACACGATGCAGGCCCTGGTGAACTCGGCGCTCGTCACCCAGCCGCGGTCCGGAGGGGAGCCGTTCCGGATCGCCGAGGTCACCGCGTTCTTCCTGCGCGACCTCCAGCCGCCGCCCGCCGTGGTCCAGGCCATCAACAACAAGATTGCCCAGGAGCAGCAGATCCAGACCGAGCGGCACCGGGTGGAGGTGGCTCGGCTCCAGAGCGAGCAGCAGCGGCTGCTCAATCAGACGCTGACCGCGGAGGCGCTCACCAAGCAATATCTCGAGGTGCTGCACGACATGAAGGGGAGCGGCAACCTGGTGCTGCTGATCCCGACCGAGGGTGGAGTGCCGATGCTCGATCTCGCAAAGTTGAGAGAGAATCTGAAGTGAGGGCGTCCGGGGAAGGGCGACCGCAGCGGTGAGACGGCCAGCGGGAGGCGGCGCCCGGACGAGTCCCGGTCGCCTCGACCGGAACGACCCAGGCACCGCTTCCCGCCGCCGTTCCCCCTGCACCGCAGCGGGCGCTACTGGCAGGCGCTCCCCGACCAGGTCCCCGTCGAGCCTTGCTGGTCGTCCCACGTTCCCGACACGCTGCTGCCGCTGATCGTGCCCGAGGCGAGGACCAGCGAGGTACCCGGCAGGTAGATGGTGATACCGGTGCCGGTCCGAACGCCGTCCAGCGGGATTGGCGCTCCGCCCGAGGTGGGCACTGCCGTGCCGAGCACCTTGGTGCCGCTCACCGTAAAGCTGAAGCTGCCGGTGTCGTCCCCGGTGAACGTCCCACAGTACACCGCGGTCCCGCTCTGGCGTTTGGCGGTGACGAACGTTCCGGACAGGCCCGGCCCGCTGAAGGCGCCCTCGAGCCGATCCACGCCGTCGAAGCTTCCCGCCAGGGTGTAGCCGCCTCCGGTGAGGGTCAGATCCCCGGTCTGGTCATCATAGTTTCCCGACAGCGCCACCGCCGTCCCCGCGAGCTTGTGGGAACCGGTCGCGGTGAAGGTGCTGAGCGAGGCAGCAGTCGGGGCTTCCACCAAGAGGCTCCCCGACTGGATCGTGATGCTGAGTTCGCCGCTCTTCTGGCCGTCGTCGGTGGAAATGATGCCGAGAAAACTCGTGGTGTTGCCCCCACTCCCGCTCCCGCCCCCACCGTCGCTGCAGGCTCCGGTCCCCGCCGCCGCGAGCGCGAGGATCAACCACCCGAGCCGCCGGCTCGAGGACCCAACCTGTTGGATGTGAAGCGATTGCCCGAACATGGTGTCACTCCTCCGCGTTGAAGAATCGAGGACCGCTGGGAATGCGATGCTCGATAGCGCGGGGGAGTAACCCGTCCGTCTCCTGAGCGTTATCTTGGTGAATGACCGCTTCGGGCGCCTTCCTCGCCTTCTCGTGATCCACTTGCAGACCCTCGGAGCCCTCGCGCTCGTGGACCACGATGGGCGCGAGCTCAGCGAGATCCTCACCCAGCCCAAGCGGGTGGCCTTGCTGGTGACCCTGGTGATGGAGAGCCAGCGAGGCGCTGCCCGCCGGGACGTGCTCCTCGCCCGGCTGTGGCCCGAGCTGGACCAGGAACGGGCCCGGAATGCCCTGCGGCAGGGACTGTATCACCTGAGGCGGGTGCTCGGCGAGGGCATCCTGCTCAACCGGGGCGACGACGAGTTGCTCCTCGCCCCCGGCCGCCTGGACTGCGACGCCCGGAGCTTCCTCCACGCCCTGGAGAGCGGGGAACCGGAGCAGGCGCTGGTACTCTACCGGGGCGATTTTCTTCCCGGGTTCTTTCTCGCCGACGCCCCCGACTTCGAACAGTGGCTCGAGCGGGAGCGGGGAACACTCCGATCGCGAGCGGCGCAGGCAGCGGCCCGCCTGGCGGACACGGCCCGTGACCCGGAGGCGGGGCTCACCTGGGCCCGCCGGGCACTCGAGCTGGCCCCGAGCGACGAGGTGGCGCTCCGGCGCCTCCTGCGTTGGCACGAGGAAACCGGCAATCGCGCCGCCGCTCTCCGCGACTACGAATCGTTCGCAGCACGGCTCCAGCAGGAACTCGAGCTCGCCCCCTCCCCGGAGACCCAGGCCGTCGCGGCCCGCCTCCGTACCGCCTCGTTCCGGGAGCCGGCGCCGCCACCCACCCCCTCGGTCACCGCGGAGGCGCCCCGGCCGGCTCCAGTCCCGAGTCCGCCACCCGCCCCGCGACGCCGTTTCCTGGCGCTTGCCGCCGGGCTTGCTCTCTTCGGGCTCTTGCTCGCATTCGCCGGAGACCGGGCCCTGTGGCGCAGCAGTGCCGAGCGCGGCGACTCCCGGCAGGTTATCATCATGCCCTTCAGGGTGAGCGGCACCGAGCTCCAGTTCCTGCGCGAGGGGATGCTGGATCTCCTGGCCGCGAAGCTCACCGGCGAGGGCGGGGGCCCGCGGGCTCAGAACCCGCGGGCGGTGCTGGGGGCGCTCCGGGCGCGGGGCATCCCTCCCGCGGGCGACTTGCCGCCCGGGGAAGCGGCGAGGATCGCGATTGGGCTGGGCGCCGGCTCCCTGCTCGAGGGCGCGGTGGTGGGGCGGCCCGACCGGCTGATGATCACGGCCAGCCTCCTCCGGGTGCCGAAAGGCGAACCGGTTGCGCGCGCCAGCGTCGAAGGTTCCTCCGATAGCCTGCCGGAGCTGATAGACCGCCTGGCGGGCCAGCTATTGGCCGAGGGCGGCGGCGAGCCGAGCGAGCGCCTGGGGGCGCTGGCGGCTGCCTCGCTCCCCACGCTCCGGGCGTATCTCGAGGCCGAGGCGGCCTACCGCCAGGGCCACTACGAGGCGGCGGTGGCCGGATACCGGCGGGCGCTGGCGCTCGATTCGGCGTTCGCTCTCGCGGCACTCGGCCTCGCCTCATCGCAGGCGTGGTTCCCGACCGGCGAAGCCGAGCGGCAGCATGCGCTCGCCCTCGCCTGGCAACACCGCGGCCAGCTCGCTCCGGAGGATCGAGCCGTGGTCGAGGCGCTCGCGGGGCCGCGCTATCCGCAGGTCTCCTCCTGGCACGAACGGCTGCTGGCCTGGGAGCGCGCGGTCACGCTGGCGCCGGCGCGGCCGCAAGTCTGGTACGAATACGGCGACATTCTCTGGCACCGCGGCCCGCTCATGGACATCCCGGGGTCGGCCCGCATCGCGGGGGCGGCCTTCTCCCGGGCGCTGGCGCTCGATTCGGCGTTCGCCGCGCCGCTGAGTCACCTCCTCGAGGTGGCCGCCGCCGCGGGCCGGGTGGCGGAGGTGGAGCGGTATGCGGGCCTCTATCCCGCGCGCGACTCGTCCAGCGAGATGCGCGACTTCCTCGCCTGGCGCCTTGCCCTGGCCCGGGCGGACGGGCCAGCGCTCGCCGCGCTCCGCTCCCGGTTCCCCCTCATGAGCACCGGCACCCTCTGGCGCATCGTCGGCACGGCCCAGCTCGCCGGGGCAGGCCTCGATGACGCCGAAGCGGCGGCCCGCTACCTTCGGGAGCGGCCCTCGACCCGCGGCGAAGCTCAGGAGAGTGCCGAGTTCTTGATGGAGTTCGCCCTGAACCGCGGTCACCCTGCTCAGGCCAGTGCCGCCGCGGAGTTGATGCGGGCCGGCGATCCCGGCGGAACTCGCTCGTTCATGGTCCAGATTCAGAACGCCCTCTACGCCGACGGCGACACCGCGGCAGGGCGCACCGCCGCAGCGATTCTCGAGCGCCGGAGCGGCGAGCCCTTGCCGGCCGACCCGGACGCCCGAGCCCACCGCCTCTGGCAGCGCTGCGATCTGGAACAGTGGCGGCTGTGGCACGGCCTGACCGGCACCGCCCAGACCACGGCCCGGCTGCTCCGGGCCCAGGACGTACCGGCGGTCCCCGCCTGGGCCGTGCCCAACTTCCGCCGCTGCGCGGTCATCCTGGAAGCCACCCGAGCGGTGCTCACCGGTGCCCCGGACGCGCTGGCGCGACTTGCCCGGCTCGACTCGCTCGAGGTATCGGCCCCCGAGGCCGACCCCCGCGACGCGGGGAATCTGGTGCTGGCCCGGCTCCGGGAGGCCTCGGGCGACCTGCGGGGCGCGCTCACCGCCGCGCGGCGGCGGCAGAATCATTACCACCGCGGGCTTCCTTTTCTGGCTGCCTCGCTCTGGGAGGAGGGCCGGCTGGCTGCTCTGCTAGGCGAGCGGGACGAGGCCCGGCGCGCGCTCCGCCACTACCTGGCGCTCCGCGCCGCGGCCGACACCACGCGCCGCGACCGGGTGCGGGAAGCCGCGCGGTTGCTGGCGCTGATGGAGGAGCGCTGAGCCAGTCGCCCGGCGCCGCCCGGGGAAGCGGGCACGGACAGGGTGGGATTCGAACCCACGATACCGTTGCCGGTATACCGGTTTTCGAGACCGGCCCCTTCAGCCACTCGGGCACCTGTCCTGAAGCGCCGAATTCTAAGTGTGCCTCAACGGCGGGGGAATCGCGGGAACCGCCCGACTGCCAGGCCCTCGGGCCGCGCAGGCTCGCCCGGCCGGGCCCTGAGACAACGACGCCCGATCCCGAATCGGGACCGAGCGCCTCATGCGGCCTGGCATCACCCGGCGGCCGCCTCCGGGGCCCCGAAGGGCTATGTCGCTGGCCGGGAAGTGTAGCCTGATCTGGGTGGCTTCACAAGCCCCGCTCGCATCCGGGCCCCCGGCCCCCGCGGTCCCGAGGGTCGGGGTGCAGCCCCCTAGCCGCGGCGAGCGCGGAAGAATCCCTGCAGGAGTTCTCCGCACTCCTCCGCCATCACCCCGCCCACCACCTCGGGCCGGTGGTTGAGGCGGGGATGCCGGAGCAGATCGCCGAGCGAGCCGGCCATCCCGGCCTTCTCGTCCCAGGCGCCGAAGACCACCCGCCCCACCTTGGCGAGCAGGATGGCGCCTGCGCATTGGGCACACGGCTCCAGCGTGATGTACAGCGTGGCTTCCGGGAGACGGTCTTCCCCGGCTTCCGCCAGGGCGCGCTGCAGGGCCAGCAGCTCCGCATGTGCCGTGGGGTCGCGGCGGAGGACCGTCTCGTTGTGCGCCGCGCCCAGCATCCGCCCGCTCTGCATCACGACCGCGCCCACCGGCACTTCGCCCCGCTCGGCGCCCTCCCGCGCGAGCGCCAGGGCCTGCCTCATCGCGGAGCGGTCCGCCGGCGAGAGCGGAGCATCAGGCACTCGCCGCCTCCGGCACCGCCGGCTCGCGCACGAACCGAACTCCGTCGCCGCTCCGCTCCACCCGCACCGTGTCCCCCTCGCCGTACTTGCCCTCCAGCAACTCCAGCGCGATGGGGTTCTGGAGCAACTGCTGGATCACCCGCTTGAGCGGGCGGGCCCCGAAGACCGGATCGTACCCGAGGTTGGCGATGAGTTCCTTGGCCTCGGGCGACACCCGCAGGCGGATCTTCCGCTGCTCCAGCAGCACCGCCAGGCGCCCCAGCTGCAGCTCGACGATCCTGGCCACGTCCTCGCGGGAGAGCTGCCGGAACACGATGATCTCGTCCACCCGGTTGAGGAATTCGGGGCGGAAGTGCAGCCGCAACTGTTCCCGCACCTGGGCCTCCACCCGGGCCCAGCGCTCCGCGTCGGCGGCGCCCGCCTCCAGAATGAGCTGGCTCCCGATGTTGGAGGTCATGATGATGACCGTGTTCCGGAAGTCCACCACCCGGCCCTGACTGTCGGTGAGCCGCCCGTCGTCGAGGATCTGGAGCAGGGCGTTGAAGACGTCCGGGTGGGCCTTCTCGATCTCGTCGAAGAGCACCACGCTGTAGGGGCGGCGGCGGACCGCTTCGGTGAGCTGCCCGCCTTCCTCGTAGCCCACGTAGCCGGGCGGCGCCCCGATCATCCGGGCGACCGAGTGCTTCTCCATGTATTCCGACATGTCGAGCCGGATCAGCGCCCGCTCGTCATCGAACAGGAACTCCGCCAGGGCCCGAGCGGTCTCGGTCTTGCCGACGCCGGTGGGGCCCAGAAAGATGAAGGACCCGGTCGGGCGGTTGGGATCCGCCAGCCCGGCCCGACTCCGCCGCACCGCGTTCGACACCGCCCGGAGCGCGGTCTCCTGGCCGATCACGCGCCGGCCCAGCTCCTCCTCGAGCTTGGTGAGCCGGGCCCGCTCCGACTCGAGCATCTTGGCCACCGGAATCCCGGTCCACTTGGCCACCACCTCGGCGATGTCCTCCGCCGTGACCTCCTCCTTGAGATACCGCGCCTTCGCCTGGATCTGCTCCAGCCCCTTCTCCCGCTCCCGGATCTTCCGCTCTAGCTCCGGAATCCGGCCATACTGGAGTTCGGCGGCTTTCTGGAGGTCGCCCCGCCGGGTCGCCTGGTCCACCTGGCTCTTGAGCTCCTCGACCTCCTGGCGCAGCGCCCGGATTTCCTGGATCGCGGCCTTCTCCGCCTGCCACTGGGCCTTCATGGCGTTCGACTGCTCCCGGAGCTGGGCGATCTCCCGCTCGAGCGCCTCGCGCCGCTCCACCGCGGCGCGCTCCTTCTCCGACAACAGCGCCTGCCGCTCGATCTCCCGCTGCACGATGGTCCGCTCGACCTCGTCAATTTCCTGGGGCAGGCTGTCAATCTCCATCCGGAGTCGGCTGGCCGCCTCGTCCACCAGGTCAATCGCCTTGTCCGGCAGGAATCGGTCTCCGATGTAGCGGTCCGACAGGGTGGCGGCGGCCACCAGGGCGTTGTCGGTGATGCGCACCCCGTGATGCACTTCGTACTTCTCCTTGAGCCCCCGGAGAATGGCGATCGTGTCCGCCACGCTGGGCTCCCCGACCAGGACCGGCTGGAACCGCCGCTCGAGTGCCGCGTCTTTCTCGATGTACTTGCGGTACTCGTCGAGGGTCGTGGCCCCGACCACCCGCAGCTCCCCCCGCGCCAGCGCCGGCTTGAGGATGTTGCTGGCGTCCACGGCTCCCTCGGCCGCCCCCGCCCCGACCAGGGTGTGAAGCTCGTCAATGAAGACGATGTACCGCCCCTCGGCGCTGGTGATTTCCTTGATCACCGCCTTGAGCCGCTCCTCGAACTCGCCCCGGTACTTGGCCCCGGCCAGGAGCAATCCGATATCCAGCGCGACGACCTGCTTGTCTTTGAGCGACTCGGGCACATCGCCATGGACGATCCGCTGGGCCAACCCCTCCACGATGGCGGTCTTTCCCACCCCCGGCTCGCCGATCAGCACCGGGTTGTTCTTGGTGCGCCGGGAAAGCACCTGCATCACCCGCCGGATCTCCTCGTCCCTGCCGATCACCGGATCCAGCTTCCCCGCGCGGGCCTGATCGGTCAGGTTGCGGGTGAACCGTTCCAGGGCCTGGTACTTCTCCTCCGGGGTCACGTCGGTCACCCGGTGCGCCCCGCGCACCGCCTCCAGCGCGTGCCGGAGCTCGGCAGCGCCAACCTGATGGGCGCTCAGGAGCTGGCGGGCCGTGGTCCCCTTTTCCTCCACCAGGGCGATCAGCAGGTGCTCGGTCGAGACGTAGGCGTCATCCAGTGCCTTGGCCTCCGCCTCCGCCCGATCGAATACCTTGTGCAGTTCCCGGCTGAACGTGGGCTCCGCCACCGCGCCCGCCTGCCTCGGCAGCCGGTCAAGCTCCCGCTGAGCCTCCTGCAGCAGGGCCGTGACATTGAGACCGGCCTTCTGGAGCAGGGGCCGCACCACCCCCTCCTCCTGCTCGAGCAGGGCGCAGAAGAGGTGGGTATCATTGACCACCGGATTGCCCCGCTGCGCCGCCAGCGCAGCGGCCTCGCGGAACGCTTCCTGGGCCTTGATCGTCAGACGTTCAGGTCTCAGCATGCTCCATTCTCCATTCCCTGGCAGGAGACCGCGCCCCCGCCGTTACCCTGGGGCCGGCCGCCAGCCAGCCACGGCCAGTTGGCTCAGTGCAACCTCCGTTCCGGCATGACGCTGCCGTCCTGGCATGACCGGGGCTCGAATTCCACAGGAAGGGCAGGCAGCCTGCCCCGAATGCCATACCAGGTGGGTGCGGCC
>JBBIMQ010000052.1:8972-11673 GCA_037444345.1 Gemmatimonadota bacterium
CGCGAGCCGTTACGAGGCGGCGGGCGGGGGTTCCCCGGGGCGCCACTTCCCTTGCATGCGCTGGCTCCTGTCCCGCTAGCCCATCCCGGGGGGGTGGTGCCTCGGCCGCACCCACCCCGGCTATGGTCTGGCGATCATCTTGATGGTATGGCGCTCGCCTTCCACGGTGAGCTGCGCATAGTAAATCCCCGGCGTGAGCTCCCGGTTGCCCTGGGCGATCCGGCCGTCCCAGTAGGCTTCATAGGAGCCGCACCGGAGCCGCAGGTTTTCGAGGCGTTCGCCCCCGGCGTTGAGCAGGATCGGTATGGCGACCACCTGGGCCAGGACGTTGTACACCTTCAGACTGACCTGGGGCTGATGCCCTCCTTCACAAACGCTCGGGTGAATGACGAACGGGATCGTCGTCGCGGGAAAGAATGGATTGGGGTAGTTGTCCCGGAGTTCGGCTTTGGGCGGCGGCCGCTCTTGCGCGGTGGCGGAGGCGGCCAGGCCGACCAGCATGGCGAGACACCACCCCGGCCAGCCGTGTCTGACCATGGGCTGCTCCTGGGCTCCCGGAAAATGGTGAGCGCCCGGCAGGGTCGCAAGAAACGGATCTCATGCCTGACGCCGTTCCAGCAGAATCCGGCCTTCTCCCCGTCGCAAAGTGAGACCGGTCCGATCCGCCCACTCCAGGAGGGGAATCACGAACTTGCGGCTCAAACCCAGCCGGTCTCGGATGGCCGCCGGCGTGATCGGCCCTGCCGCGCCGACCTCGCGGAGCGCGGCCGTGAACCGGGCGATAGCGGCCGAGGCGACGAACCGGTCCGGCGCGAGTTGCACCACCCGCCCTTCGCGGGCGGCACGCCGGAGCACCTCCCCCACTCCGCTCTGGCCCAGGGCCGCTTCCAGCTCGGGGACGCTCCGCGGCGTGAGGCCATCGGCGTCGAGCGCCTTCAGCACGGAGGCCAGCCCCGCATCGTCCGCTGCCGGACGGGGACGGAACGCCGCCAGCCGGGCCAGTCCTCGTTCGGCGACGACCTCGCCGCGGGCCCGGAGTTCCTCCAGCGCGGCCTCGACCACTTCGGGGATCTGCCGCACCGTGCGGCGGAGGGTTTCGAGCGGGAGGCCCTCTTCCCCCGGAGCATCCCGGTGGTGCGCCGCCAGCGCCTGGCCCAGGGCCGCCTCCACCTGCTGGAATGCTTCTCGGGGGATCAGCCGGTCGCCGGCCGAGGCGAGCTGGGCGCGCCTGACAGCTTCTTCCACCGATCCGGGCGGGACGCCGAGTAGCACCGGGATCTCCCGGCGGGCGACACCTGAGGCCCGGCGGGCAGCCAGAGCCCAGAGGCGCGGGGCCGGATCGCTCGAGGCGAGTTCCACTGGCCAGACCGGTTTCCGGGGCGGTGGGAACGGATCCAGCACCCGGCCGCCCCCGATCGTGGCGACCGGGCTGTAACTCCGGAGCACGAACCGGTCGCCCCCCCGGGCCACGGCCGGCCGTTCCAGCACGAGCCGCGCCGGACCGCTACCGCCGGGGGGAATCGCCCCTTCGACCAGCACCCGAGCCAGAATCTCGGCGGTACCCAGGTGAACCCGCACCCGGCTGCGGTGGCCGAGGGGGCGCGATGCGTCGGAGAGGACTGCCAAGTGGACGTCCAGGGCGGTCGTCGGCTGCCACGGATCGCCGGCCCGCACCAGCAGGTCGCCCCGGCGCACCGCTTCCCGTCCGATCCCCGCGAGCCCCACGGCCGTCCTGGTGGCAGGCTCGCTGGCCGGAACCGGACTCCCGTGCCGCTCGAGCGACCGGACCCGGCCCGCGTGCCCTGCGGGGAGCAGGCGGACCTCCTCGCCCACCGCGACGCGCCCGGACCAGGCGGTCCCGGTCACGACGGTTCCCACTCCGGCCTTCGAGAACACCCGATCCACCGGGAGCCGGAACAGATCGTCGCGCTGGCGGGGGACCACCCGGGCGGCCGCCGCGGCGATGGCGGCCCGCAGCTCCTCGAGCCCGCGCCCGGTTCGGGCGGAGACCACCACCGGGGGGTCGAACCGCACGGAAGAGCGATCGAGCCAGCGCGCGACTTCCTCACGCACCAGCTCCAGCCAGGCGCCCTCCACGAGATCGGCCTTGGTGATCACCGGAATGCCGGCGGGGATGCCGAGCTGCTCCACCACGGCCAGGTGCTCGCGCGACTGTGGCATTATCCCTTCATCGGCCGCCACCACGAGCAACACGAGGTCCACGCCCGCCGCCCCCGCGACCATGGTCCGCACCAGGTCTTCATGCCCCGGCACATCCACCACACCCGCCACGACCCCACCGGGCAGCAGGTAGGGCGCGAAATTGAGCTCGATGGTGATGCCGCGGCGCCGCTCCTCGGCGAGGCGGTCCATGGGGTGGCCGGTGAGCGCCTCGACCAGCGCCGACTTACCGTGGTCAATGTGGCCCGCGGTGCCGATGATCATGGGCGGGAAAGTAGCGCGGCCGAGTCCTGGGAGTGGCACTGACCGGCGCCCGGCCGGCGGCGAGCGAGCCGGGATCGGGAGAAGCCCGTTTTTTTTCTATCAGGCACCAGCCTCGCCACCCCGTCCCTGCCCCCAGGCCCGGAGCCAGAAGTCGAGAGCCGGCAGAGCTCCGCTCTCCGCCAGGTGGTGCCGGATGTAGCGCGCCACCAGCCGCCGGTGTGCGGCGGCATGCCGCGCCTCGAGCGCGGGCAGCGGT
>JBBIMQ010000053.1:0-7165 GCA_037444345.1 Gemmatimonadota bacterium
GGTAGCTCCTCTCGCAGATGTCGTCGGGGTCGGCTTCGAAGAACAGGACCTGGCAGATCCCCTCGTTGGCGTAGATCTTGGCCGGGAGCGGGGTGGTGTTGGAGATCTCCAGGGTCACGTGGCCCTCCCACTCTGGCTCGAACGGGGTCACGTTGGTGATGATGCCGCAGCGGGCGTAGGTGGATTTCCCCACACAGATGGTGAGCACGTTGCGCGGGATGCGGAAGTACTCCACCGACCGTGCCAGGGCGAAGCTGTTGGGCGGGACGATGCAGACATCCCCGCTGAACTCGACGAAGCTCCGCGAATCGAAGTCCTTGGGGTCCACGATCGCCGAGAGGACATTGGTGAAGATCTTGAACTCGGGGGCCACCCGCATGTCATAGCCGTAGGACGAGACGCCGTAGGAGATCACTTTCCGGCCGTGGGCATCGAGCTCGCGGATCTGGCTGTCCACGAACGGCTCGATCATGCCGTGTTCCCGGGCCATCTGGCGGATCCAGCGGTCGGACTTGATGGACATGGCAGGTAGCGGGGTGGCCGTGACGGGGGGACGGGAGCCGGCCCGGCCCGACGGGCGCGAATAATAGGCCGGCCCCACGAAGATAGGAATACAGCGGGTGCCCCACAGGCTCGGCGGCTCTGGCCCCGAGCGCCAGGGCCCTCCTCGGGGCCCGGCGCTTCCGCGAGGCCGAGGCCGCCATTACTTTGCGGGCGCCGCCAAGTGAAGGTTTTCACGAGCGAGGCGCACCCATGCTGCAGCCCTACCTTCCCCTCCTCATCGTGGTGGCGTTCGTGGGCTTCAACGCCGCCCTGATGCTGGGGCTGTCGCACTGGTTGTCGAGTTACCGGCGTACGCCGCCCAAGCTCGAGCCCTACGAGTCGGGCATGCCGGTGCTGGGGGATGCGCGGGAGCGCTTCTCGGTGCAGTTCTACCTGGTGGCGATGCTGTTCATCATCTTCGACGTGGAGACCGTGTTCATGTTCCCCTGGGCAGCCGCGTTCCAGCAGCTCGTCCCGATCCGCGGTCTCCTGCTCGCCGAGATGGCGGTGTTCGTCCTGATTCTGGCCGTGGGATACCTCTACATCTGGAAACGGGGGGCGCTGCAATGGGATTGAGCGGGGCGGCGCCGGCGGAGCCGATGGCCCAGGTCTCCGCCATGTCTCCGAACTGGATTACCACGCGGCTGGATTTCCTCGCCAACTGGGCGCGGAAGAACTCGCTCTGGCCCATGCCGTTCGGCACCGCGTGCTGCGCCATCGAGTTCATGGCCACCGCAGCCAGCCGGTTCGACGTGGCGCGGTTCGGCATGGAGCGGATGGCCTTTTCGCCCCGGCAGGCGGACGTGCTGATCTGCGCCGGGCGGCTTCCCTTCAAGCTGGCGCCGGTGATCCGGCGCATCTGGGACCAGATGCCGCAGCCCAAGTGGTGTATCTCGATGGGCGCCTGCGCGAGTTCCGGAGGGATCTTCGACACCTACACCATGGTGCAGGGGATCGACACCATCGTGCCGGTGGACGTCTACGTGCCGGGCTGCCCTCCCCGACCCGAGGGTCTGGTGTACGGGGTGCTGTTGCTCCAGAAGAAGATCGAGAGCGAGACCATCGCCGACAAGGAGCTCCGGCAGGAGCGGCTGGTCGGACCGGACGGGTTGTTCCTGCCGCCGGAGCGGATTGACGAGCTCTCCGAGCCGTTCGGCAATTCGGTGCACCAGACGAGGTCCGCATGAGCCCGAGGGTCCTGGGCTGCCGTCAGGGGTCGGGGCCAGCTCACCCGGGCCCGGATTCCCGCGCCGCTCGCAGCGGGGGCCGGAGCGGGGGTTCGCGGGCGTGAGCGCGCTCTCCCCCAGCGTCGCCGCGCTCCGGAGCCGGTTCGGGCCGGCGGTGGGGCGCGCCGTGGTGTCCTGCGGGGATACCATCGTCTATCTGGCCCGGGAGCAGGCGCACGAGATGCTCCGCTGGCTTCGGGACGACCCGTCGCAGCGGTTCAACTATCTCACCGACCTCACCGCCGTGGAGTACCGCGATGTCGAGCGGCCGCTGGAGGTGGTCTACCAGCTTCGCTCGCTCGACCGCCGGGCGGACCTGCGCTGCAAGATCGAGCTCGACAAGCAGGGTCCCCTGGAGGTGGACTCGGTCTGGGATCTCTGGCGGGGCGCCGACTGGCTGGAGCGCGAGGTCTACGACATGTTCGGCATCACCTTCCGCGGGCATCCGGATCTCCGCCGGATCCTGATGTGGGAGACCTACGCCGAGGGGCATCCGCTCCGCAAGGACTTTCCGCTGCGCGGGCACTTCAGCCGGGCCGAGCAGACCCGGCAGGCCCTGGCGGCCAACCCGGAGGCCCACTACTCGCTGGAGGAGCTGTCCATCGCCGCGGCCTATGACGAGCTGCCGCGGGACATGCAAGAACGGCTGCGTCGGGGCGAGCGAGGGCGGGTGCGATGACCACCCGGACCCTCGAGGTCGCCCTCGCCACCCCCGGGCTCGACGCCCAGGGTCGGGTGCAGGCGGTGCCGCTCGGCGTCGCCCTGCCGCCGGCCGAGCCGGCGCAGGACGAGCTGGGCGGCGAGCACATGCTCATCAACATCGGGCCGCAGCATCCCGCGACGCACGGGGTGCTCCGGCTGGTGATCGAGCTGGAGGGCGAGACCGTGGTGCGGGTCGTCCCGCACATCGGCTACCTGCACTCCGGGTTCGAGAAGCTGGGTGAGTACCGGCATTACAACCAGATCATTCCCCTCACCGACCGCACGGATTATCTCGCCCCCATGGCCAACAACGTCTGTCTGGCGCTGGCGGTGGAGAAGCTCATGGGGATCGAGATCACCGAGCGGTGCAAGGTGCTGCGGGTGATCGCCTGCGAGATGAGCCGGATCATCTCGCACCTGGTGTGGCTCGGCACGACCGGCATTGATCTGGGTGCCTTCACGCCGTTTCTCTGGTCCTTCTACCAGCGGGAGCGGATCTACGACCTCCAGGAGGCATGGACCGGGGCCCGGCTCACCACCAGCCTCACCCGGGTGGGCGGGATGATGGCCGATATCCCCGAGGGCTGGGAGGATGGCCTCCGCGACTTCTGCCGCACCTTCCCCAAGACCCTGCAGGAAGTGGACACCATGTTCACCCGCAACGCGATCTGGTGTGGCCGGACCCAGGGCGTCGGGGTGATCAGCGCGGAGGACGCGATCAACTACTCCCTGTCCGGGCCGATGTTGCGGGCCAGCGGGGTGCCCTACGATGTCCGCAAGGACCGCCCCTACCTGGACTACGAGACCTATGACTTCGACGTCCCGATCGGCGAGCACGGGGACATCTACGACCGGTATCGGGTCCGGTTGGAGGAGATGTTCCAGTCCACCCGGATCCTGGAGCAGGCGCTGGAGCGCCTGAAGCGGCTCCAGGGAGCGCCCCTCAACGTCGAGGATCCCCGGGTGATCCTCCCTCCCAAGTCGCGCGCGATGAGCGACATGGAGGCAATGATCTTCCATTTCAAGCAGGTGATGGAGGGTGTCAAGCCGCCGGTGGGGGAGGCGTATTTCGGGATCGAGAATCCCAAGGGGGAGCTGGGGTACTACTTCGTCTCGGACGGCACGGCCAAGCCGGTGCGCTGGCGGATCCGGCCCCCATCGTTCCTCAACCTGGCCTGCCTTCCCAAGCTGTGCCAAGGGGTATTGCTCTCGGATGTGATCGCGATCAACGCGAGCATTGACATCGTCATGGGGGAGATTGACCGATGAGGGCCGGTGTGGACCCGGGCCATCAGCGCGACACGGAGCCTGTCGAGCAGTACCAGCCGGTCTTCGTGGGCGAGCCCCGGCGCCGGCTCGAGGCTCTCTTCGAGCAGTACCCGACGAAGCAAGCCTGCCTCCTGCCGGCGCTCTGGATGGTGCAGGAGGCCCGGGGCTGGATTCCGGAGCAGGCGATCGGCGAGGTGGCCGAGGTGCTGGGCCTGACGCCGGCGTATGTGCGGGGGGTGGTGACGTTCTACACCATGTACCACACCCACCCGGTGGGCAAGTACTTCATCCAGGTCTGTACCACCTCGCCGTGCAATATCTGCGGGGCCGAGGAGGTGGTGAAGGCGTTCCTCCAGCACACCGGCTGCGGCGAGCTGGGCGCCACCAGCCCCGACGGCCGCTTCACCGTGATCGAGGTGGAGTGTCTGGGCGCGTGCGGCTTCGCGACGCCGGTGCTCATCAACGACGACTTCATCGAGGGCGTGACGCCGGAGCGCGTCCCGGGGCTCTTGCAAGGGTACAAGTAATGGGCTATCCCCACCCCCCCCATCCCAAGGAGATGCCGCTGCTCTCCCAGCACTTCGGCGACACCGGGGCGCGGAGCTACGAGGGCTGGGTAAAACGCGGCGGCTACGAGGGCCTGCGCAAGGCACTCGGCATGACGCCCGAGCAGGTGATCGAGGAAGTGAAGACCTCGGGGCTTCGAGGCCGGGGCGGCGCCGGATTCCCGACCGGGCTCAAGTGGTCGTTCATGCCCAAGAACAGCGGGAAGCCGCATTATCTCTGCTGCAACGCGGACGAGTCCGAGCCGGGAACCTTCAAGGACCGGGAAATCCTGCGCTGGACGCCCCACCAGCTTCTGGAGGGCTGTGCCATCGCCGCCTACGCGATCGGGGCGGAACGCTGCTACATCTACATCCGAGGCGAGTTCACCACCGAGCACAAGATCCTGGTCGAGGCCGTGGCCGAAGCGTACCGGCACGGGGTGCTGGGCGGGAACGTTCTGGGCAGCGGCCGGCGGATTGACGTCGTCGTCCACCGGGGGGCCGGGGCCTACATCTGCGGCGAGGAGACGGCGCTCATCAATTCGATCGAGGGGAAGCGGGGGAATCCACGGATCAAGCCGCCCTTCCCGGCCCAGGCCGGGCTCTTCGGCATGCCGACCACGGTGAACAACGTCGAGACCCTGGCGGCCGTTCCCCACATCATCTTGCGCGGCGGCGCCTGGTACCAGGCGCTCTCCCGGGGCAATCCCAAGAGCACGGGCACCAAGCTCTTTTCCGTCTGCGGCCACGTGCAGAAGCCGGGGAACTACGAAGTCGTGATGGGTACCCCGATGCGGGACCTCATCTTCGAGATGTGCGGCGGGATGCGCCCCGGGCGGACCCTCAAGGCGGTGATTCCCGGAGGAAGCTCGGTGCCGATCCTGACCGCTGAAGAGGCGGAGGACTGTCTGCTGGATTACGAGGGGATCGCGGCCAAAGGCTCGATGCTGGGCTCGGGCGGGATGATCGTCATGGACGACTCGACCGACCTGGTCTACCAGATCATGCGCCTGGCCCGCTTCTACGCCCACGAGTCCTGCGCCCAGTGCACCCAGTGCCGCGAGGGCACGGCCTGGACCACCCGGATTCTGGAACGGATTCTGGCGGGGCAGGGGAAGCCCGAGGACCTCGACCTGCTGCTCGACCTGGCAGACAACATGACGGGCAAGACGATCTGCGTGCTCTCGGATTCCTGCGCGGCGCCGGTCGTGAGCGGGATCAAGAAGTTCCGGGCCGAGTTCGAGGCGTATCTGAGCAAGAGGACGCGGCCCGCGGCGGTCGCGGTGTAGCGCGGACCAGGCCCGTCACCATGGCTCACGATCTCGTCAGCGTCACCATTGACGGCCTGACCGTGCAGGTGCCGAGGGGCACCAGCATCATCGAGGCCGCCAAGCAGGCGGGCGTGGTGGTCCCGCATTACTGCTACCATCCGTCGCTCCCCTCGCCGGCGGTCTGCCGGATGTGCCTGGTGGAGGTGGAGAAGGCCCCCAAGCTGATGCCGGCCTGCGTCACCACGGTGACGGACGGGCAGGTGGTGCACGTCAACAGCCCGGCCGCGCGGAAGGCCCGCGAAGGCGTGCTCGAGCTGCTTCTCATCAACCACCCGCTCGATTGCCCGATTTGCGACCAGGCCGGGGAATGCGAGCTCCAGAACTACGTCTTTCAGGAAGGCCGGAGCGGCACGCGCTACCAGGACTACCCCAAGCGGTACAATCCGGTCGAGGATTTCGGGCCGGATATCCTGTACGTCCCCAACCGCTGCATCCTCTGCACCCGCTGCGTGCGGTTCATGGACGACGTCGCCGGAGCGCCGGTGCTCAACGTCTCGGAGCGGGGCGACCGGGCCTACATCGGGATTGACCCGTCGCAGCGGCTGGACCACCCCTGGGCTGGCAACGTGGTGGACCTCTGCCCGGTGGGTTCGCTGATCTCGAAGGATTTCCTGCACAAGGCCCGCGCCTGGGATCTCGACAAGACGGCCAGCATCTGCACCGGCTGCACCCAGGGATGCAACGTGATGCTGGACACCCGGGACAACACGGTGGTACGGGTGCGGCCCCGGCCCAACCTCGAAGTGAACCGGCATTTCATCTGCGATCACGGGCGGCTCAACTACCGCTGGATGAACCGGGGCGACCGGATCGAGGCCCCACTGCTCCGCGACGGCGGCCGCCATCACGCGACCGACTGGGACCAGGCCCTCGACCGTGTGGCCGGCCTGGTGCGGCGCGGGGGGAAGGGAGTGCTGCTGGCCTCGGGGCGGGCGTCGGTCGAGGCGCTAGGACTGGTGCGGCGCCTGCTCGCGGGTTTCGACCTCGTGGCGGCGGTGCAGGTCCCGGTCGCGGAGGAGGAGGCGCCGCTCCGCGGCGTCCCCGGCCTGGCGCTGCGGAGGGAGCGGGCCCCGAATGCCGCCGGCGCTCGGCTCCTCGGGTACGGGACCGACTGGGCGGGCGCGGTGAACGCGGCCGCGGAGGCCGATCTCGCGCTCCTCCTGGACGTGGAGCTCACGCCGGCCGAGGCGACCCGGGTCGCGGGCGCGAAGGCGGTGGTGGTCCTGGGGACCATCGAGAGCCAGGTGCTGCCGGCGGCCGAGGCGGTCTTGCCGATCACGAATGTCTCCGAGGAAAACGGGGTGTTCGTGAACCGGGACGGGCGGGTGCAGCGCTACCAGCAGGCCCGGACCCCGCCAGGGATGGCGCGGCCCGCCTGGTGGGTGGCGGCAGAAACCCTCGGCTTGGTGACGCCGGAACCGGGGCTTCCCGGAACGGCGGCGGAGGCGTTCGCAGTCGTGGCCGAGTCGGTGCCGGCCCTCGCGGGGCTCACCTACGGTGAGCTGGGCCTCACGGGTCGGGTGGTGGAAGGGGCTGCGCTGGAGGCGAC
>JBBIMQ010000053.1:7175-11616 GCA_037444345.1 Gemmatimonadota bacterium
TGACGCCCGAGCTCAAGGGCTTCCTGCTCCTCTCCGCGGGCAAGATGCTCGTGGTCTTCACGGTCGTCATGGTGGGCGTGGCCCTCCTCACCCTGATGGAGCGGAAAGTCTCCGCCTGGATGCAGATCCGCTTGGGGCCCAACCGGGTGGGCTTCTGGGGCCTGCTCCAGCCCGCCGCCGACGGTGTAAAGAACATCATCAAGGAGGAAACCCTGCCGGCCCAGGCCAACCCAGTGATCTTCACCCTGGCGCCCGCCCTCGCCTTCATCCCGGCGCTCACCCTTTCCGCGGTCATCCCCTGGGCGTCGCCCCTGCCGGTGGACTTCGACTTCACCCTGCCGGTCCTGGGGCGCTTCGTGTACCACGGGTTCTTGCCGATGGCCGTGGCGGACGTGCCGGTCGGGTTCCTCTTCGTGATCGCGATCAGCTCGCTCGGGGTCTATGGCATTTCGCTGGCCGGCTGGTCCTCGAACAGCAAGTACGCCCTCCTCGGCGGGCTGCGGGCCAGCGCCCAGATGATCTCCTACGAAGTCGCCATGGGCCTCGCCCTGGTGCCGGTGTTGCTGCTCACCGGCAACGTGGCGCTGGGTGAAATCATCAAGGCCCAGCAGCAGATCGCCTTCGGCTGGTTCGTCCTGCCGCTCTTCCTCGCGTTTCACAACTTCCTGGTGTCCGGCTTCGCCGAGACCAACCGGCTGCCCTTCGACCTGCCGGAAGCGGAGTCGGAGCTCATCACCGGCTATCACACCGAGTACTCCGCCATGAAGTTCTCGATGTTTTTCATCGCGGAGTACGCCAACATGATCACGATCTCCGCTATGGTCACGGTGCTTTTCCTCGGCGGGTGGGACCTGCCCTTCACCCACTGGGACGAGCAGCCCGGGGTGCTCCAGACCGTGGTGACGGGCGCGGTGATGTTCGCCAAGACCTTCTTCTGGCTCTTCTTCTTCATGTGGGTTCGCTGGACGCTGCCGCGGTTCCGGTACGACCAGCTCATGGCGCTGGGCTGGAAGGTGCTGATGCCGATGGGGCTCGGGTATGTGATGCTGGTGGCGACGGGGCTCTGGGCCATGGACGCGGCGGGCTTGACCGGCTGGGGCGCCCGGTTCGCGGTGCTCGCGGGTATCAACCTGGCGCTCGGATACGTGATTTTCGTGGTGCTGGATCGCGGGCTCGTGATCCGGGGCGCCCGCGACCGCTCGGCGAGGGCGGGACTCCGGCAAGCGGCGTGAGGACACCATGGCGATCGGAGTGAAGGTGATGCGGCGGCCGGAGCGCGAGGTGAGCTACGTGCGCGCTGCGCTCCGGGGGATGGCGCTCACCTTCAAGAAGATGTTCGAGCCGCCGGTGACCATGCAGTACCCGGAGCAGAAGAGCACCGAGCGCTGGACCATCTCGCCCCGCTGGCGCGGCACGCACCGGATGCTCACCGACGAGCAGGGTCGCGCCAAATGCGTGGCCTGCGGTCTCTGCCCCCAGATCTGTCCCGCCAACTGCATCAAACTGGTCCCGGGAGAAGACGAGCAGGGCAACCGCTACCCACTGATCTACGAAATTGACGAGTTCCGGTGCGTTTTCTGCGGGTACTGCCAGGAGGTGTGTCCCGAGGAGGCGATCCACGTCGGGGTGCACTACGAGAACGCGGAATACAGCCGCAACCGCTTCGTGTACGACCTCGAGCGGCTCTGTGCTCAGACCCACCCGGTCTCCACGCTCTGGGACCCCACCGACCCGCGAGGCGAGTGAATGACCGAGCAGATCTTCTGGTTCTTCGCCGCCACGGCCGTCGCCGCCGCGCTGCTCATGGTCACCATGCGGAACCTGGTGGCCTCTGCCCTCTGGCTGGTCCAGGTGATGCTCGCGCTGGCCGCGCTGTTCGTGTTGCTGCACGCCCAGTTCATCGGGGCGATCCAGGTCCTGGTCTACGCCGGGGCCGTGATGGTGCTGTTTCTCTTCGTCATCATGCTGCTCAATCTGAGCCGGGCCGAGAGCGACCTCCGGCGCGCGCCCGCCTGGTTCCTCGCCGTCATCATCGTGAGCCTCCTCGCCAGCCAGCTGCTGCCGACGCTAGCCCGCTACACCCGGGAGCGACTGGCGCTGGAATACACCGGGTCGCCGGTCCTGGCGAACCCGGCGGTCGTGTTCGACTCCACCACGTTCGCGGCCGGCAGCCACGTGATCCGGGCGACCCTGGAACGCGGGATCCCGGGCGACGTGGCCAAGCCGATGTTCGAGCAGTATCTGGTGCCCTTCGAGCTCACCAGCGTGCTGCTCCTTGCCGCCATCGTGGGAGCCGTGGTGCTGGCCAAGCGGAGGCTCTGATGTTCCTGGCCGAATCGCTCGCGGTCTCGGCGATCCTCTTCATGATCGGAGTGGCCGGCGTGCTGGTGCGGCGCAACGCCATCGTGCTGTTCATGTGCGTGGAGCTCATGCTCAACGCGGTGAACCTGTCGCTGGTGGCGCTGTCCCAGGCCCATGGGCTCTCGGGCCAGGTGTTCGTGTTCTTCGTCATCGCCGTGGCGGCGGCCGAGGCGGCGGTGGGGCTGGCCATCATGATCGCCATTTTCCGCCATCACAAGTCGGTGGACCTCAAGAACATCAACCTGCTCCGCGGCTGATGAGCGCGCCCCTGGTCCTGCTCCCGGCCCTCGAGGCGGATCCGGTGGCGCTGGGTGCGGCGCTGGCCCGGGCCAATCGGCTCTGGATCGGCCTGGTACTGGGGCTGCCGCTGGCCGGGTTCCTGGCCAACGGCGCGCTGGCCTTGCTGCGACCCGGCGCCAAGCGGGCGGTGGCCTGGATCGGCCCCGGGGTGGTGGTGCTGGCATTCGGCGCGGCCCTCAAGATGGTGCTCGAGCTGGCCCGGGCCCCGGCCGACACCCAGTACGTGGTGCAGTTCTGGAGCTGGCTCCGGGTCGGCGAGTTGCAGGTGGACTTCGCCTTCCTGGTGGATCGGCTGGCGGCCGTGATGCTCCTGGTGGTGACCGGCGTCGGCAGCCTGATCCACATCTTCGCCGTGGGGTACATGCGGGAGGACGAGGGCTTCGCGCGGTTCTTTTCCTACCTCAATCTCTTCGTCGTCTTCATGCTGGTGCTGGTGCTGGGGGCCAGCTTCCCGATGATGTTCATCGGGTGGGAGGGGGTGGGACTCTGCTCCTACCTCCTGATCGGCTTCTGGTTCACCGAGAAGGCCAATGCCGACGCGGGCAAGAAGGCCTTCCTCGTGAATCGGATCGGCGATGCCGGGTTCCTGGTTGCGATGTTCCTGCTCTGGACCGCGCTCGGCACCCTGGACTACGCCGAGGTCTTCGCCAAGGCGCCGGGCGCGCTTCCGGCCGGCGGGGCGATGGTCACGGCCATCACGCTGTTCTTGTTCCTGGGCTGCGTCGGCAAGTCGGCGCAGATTCCGCTCTACACCTGGCTGCCGGACGCCATGGCCGGCCCTACTCCGGTCTCGGCGCTGATCCACGCCGCGACGATGGTGACGGCCGGCGTGTACCTGGTGGCCCGCGCCAACCTCCTCTTCGCCCTGGCGCCGGTGTCGCAGGCCGTCGTGGCCGGAATCGGCGCGCTGACCGCGCTCTTCGCGGCCACGATCGGCCTCCGGCAGTACGACATCAAGCGGGTGCTGGCGTACTCCACGGTCTCGCAGCTGGGGTACATGTTCCTGGGCGTGGGGACGGGGGCGGTCGCCGCCGGCATCTTCCACCTGGCGACCCACGCCTTCTTCAAGGCCCTCCTCTTCCTCGGGTCGGGCAGCGTGATCCACGCGATGCACCACGCCTATCACGCCACCCACGCGCACGAGGATGCCCAGGACATGCGCAACATGGGCGGGCTGCGGCACCACCTCCCCGTGACCTGGGTGCTGATGTGGATCGCGACGCTCGCGATCGCCGGGGTGCCGCCGTTCGCGGGCTTCTTCTCCAAGGATGAGATCCTCGCCCTGGCCTTCGGCCGGGGTGCCCACCAGCCGATCTACCGGGTGTACTGGGGCCTGGGCGCGGCGGCTGCACTCATCACGGCGTTCTACATGGCCCGGCTCATGGCGATGACCTTCCACGGCGAGAACCGCACCGGCGCCGAGGCGCGGAAGCATCTCCACGAGGCCCCATGGGTGATGACCGGGCCGCTCCTGGTGCTGGGGGCGCTGAGCCTCCTTGGCGGGTGGCTCAATCTCCCGGGATTCTTCGCCGTCCCGGGGGTGCCAGCAGGCCTGCTGCATCGCTGGCTCGAGCCGGTGGCGGCACGGGGCGAGGAAGTCGCCGCTGGCCTGGGCACCGAGGCGGCGCTGCCTGACCACGCCACGGAACTGGCCCTGGTGGCGCTCGCCATCGGGCTCGCGGTGGCCGTTCTCGTCGCCGGCTTCCGGCTCACCCTCCGAGAACGGCCGGTGCCGGCTCGCCAGGCCGGCCCCGAGCTCGGGTTCTGGAAGGTGCTCTAC
>JBBIMQ010000054.1:0-11573 GCA_037444345.1 Gemmatimonadota bacterium
TCGTTCAGGCGGAGCGTGGCCGCGATCCCCAGGGCGAATCGAGTCACCCGTTCGGAATGACCCGCAGTCCAGGGGGATTTGGCGTCAATGGTGCGCGCAAATGCCGTCAGGGTACTCCACTGGAGCTCCGTCAGCTCCTCGACCAGCCCGCAGTTCGCGAGCGCCACCGCCACCTGGTCGCCGAAGCGGCGAGTCAGGGCAAGCTCCTCGACAGGATCCGGCCGGCCGTCTTGATGCGCGATGGCGAGAACGCCGGCCAGCTGGCCCCGGACCCGGAGCGGTGCAGCGAAGATGGCGGCGAACCGACCGGGGAGCACGAACTCGCGGGGAAGCCAGCTCTGCCGTACCAGCGATGGCCGCGGAAAGTGCAGCGTCGAGTGGCGGTCGAGCTCCGCCACTTCCGCAGGGCCCGGGTGGCAGGTGGTGGTGAGAACCTGGGGAGGATCCGACAGGACCGCGGCGAGCTGCCAGGGCTCGCCCGCCTTCCGCCCCAGCGCCACGGCGGCACCCGCACAGCCGAACAGGTCGGTCGCGCGCTGGAGCGCGGCGTCAATTACCCGGCCGCGATCCAGGGTCGAGAGAATGAGTCGGTCGAGCTCGTGGCTCACCCGGAGGGCGGTGAACTGGCGGTCCAGCTTCCGGCTCATCGCGTTGAAGGACGCGGCCAGGTCCTCGAACTCGTCTCCGCTCCGAATCAGCACCGGTTGATCGAACCGCCCGGCCGCGACCCGTTCGGTCCCCTCCTTGAGCTTCTCCACCGGAGCGAGCTGGCGCCGGAGCAACGTATGAGCGAGGAGAAACACGGTCGTGAGCGCGAGCCCGATCACCAGCCAGAACGTCGCCCGGAAGCTCCGGAGCGGGGCGAAGACCGCTTCCTCCGGCTCGCTCACCACCACTGTCCAGGGCGCCACGCCGAACTCGTAGCCGAAGAACGGTTGCCAGTAGGCAGCGAGATAGGCGGTTCCCGCCTCGCTCCACCGGAAAGTCCTGCCTCGCTCTCCGAGTTCTCGGACCGGCACGGGGCGCGGGCAATAGACCGGCACCAGGTCGCTGCTGAGCACGCAGACGGTCATCCCCGGGGCGAGGGCGGCGGTCGCCTCGACCCGGTGCCAGACCGTGTCTGGCTCGATCTCGCCCCAGAGCTGGCCGGCACCGGGCCGATCGCCTGCCTGGCGAACCAGATAGAGCGCCGCGGGCGAGCCCGGGCCCACCACGAGCGCCGTCCCGCCGCGGGCCAGCTGGCTCGCCGCAGCCGAGTCAAGTCGGACAGGCAACCGATCGGGGGTGAGGCGGTGGACCAGGCGCAGCCGCGAGCGCTCTGGCCCGCGAGTGGTATCCTCCGCCTCCATGGCTGCGCGCCGGAACTCGTCGAGCAACATCAGGCCGGCTGCCTTGCTGGCCCGGTGCAGCCGGTCTTCGGCCTGCTCTTGGAGCTCGGCCGCTACCTCCCAGTATGCCAGGCACGCGAGCAATGCCACCGGCGCTACCGCGCTCAGCAGGAAGAGGCCCAGCATTCGGCGGGCCACCTGGGTGCGGAGGAAACCGCTGCGGACGGTCACGGAACGAGCTCAGTACGCCCCGGCCGGGCCGATGTACCCGCCATCGTTGGCCCGGACCACGTCGTCCAGCGACGAAGCGGCGGTGAAGGGGGGTGCGCTCTGGCCGTCGGGCCCCAGACTGTAGAGATCGAACGTGGAGTTGACCGGGACCAGGAACCGGTCCCGGCGGGCCCCGGGAGGAACACCACGCCCGGGCGGAAAGGGGAAATACACATACGGGCGGCCCCAGGGATCCCGCAGGTTGCCGCGGCCGATGGCGGCGAGCGTGGCCGGCAAGGGCTGGCCCTGACTTTCCAGTGCCATGAGATCAGCCTGGACGGCCCGAATGTCGCCGATTGCGCGGGCCACCCGGGCGCGCTCGAGGCTTCGGTGGATGCGAGGCAAACCCAGGCCGGCCAGCAGTCCCATGATCGCAAGAACCGCCAGCATCTCCACAAGCGAGTAGCCGCCCGGTGACCGTGGGAGCATGAACCGCCGCATCTCGCCCCGTGCCAGCCAGCCGCCGCTCGCGGTCGGGCACGGTCTCGAGGGGGTCTAGCGCTGCCGCGTCCAGACCAGCTCAGGTTGATTGACCAGGCTCAGCCGGCCGTGGCGCTCGACCAGCCGGAGCCCGAGCTGGGTCGTTTTCCCGGCCGCCAGCTCGTAGCTGAGCGTGACCACGGTCGTGTCGCGGTGCAGGCGACTCTTCACCTGGCGCACCGGATAAAACTGGCCGACCCCCGGCCCGGTGAAGATCCCGACGCTATCCGCCCGGAACTCCATGGCGCGACCCGCGTATTTCTGGCTCGCGGTCACCCACCGGCCTTGCAGCGCAGGAGGCACCTCGCCCCCCCCCCGCGGCACTGGCCCCGATCAGATGGACCGCGCCGGCGCCGGTGGCGGCGAGACCGAGCACCGCGAGCATCACCCGGCGGAGCGGCGGGCTGATGGAGAAGGCGGGTCGCGCCTCACCCTTCTCCTCCGCGGCCGGCCTGGCCTTCCTCCGCCTGGGGAGCTGAAGCAGCGGACCCAGGCCGAGCAGAAAATCCCGCAGCCCTACCGCGGTCTTGAGCTCGCCGTCGGCCAGGCTCCGCGTGCCCAGCGAGGCACCGGAACCGTGCCCGGGAGCGGGTTGAGGAGAGCCGTCGCTCATGCCAGGATCCTTTCGGGGTGCTAGTATTTCCAGGCCTCGCCGGTGTACCCGCCGTCGTTGGCCCGGGTGATGTCATCGAGGCTGGCGCCCGCAACCAGCGACAGCGCACTCGATCCGTCGGGGCCCAGGCTGTAGAGGTCGAACGTGGTGTTGATGGGGACACCGAAGCGGTCCACCCGAGCTCCGGGCGGTGGCGGGCCTGGGGGAAAGCGGAGGTAGATGTAAGGGTTGCCCCAGGGATCCATCATCCCGCCGCGGCCGATGGCTGCGAGATTCGCCGGCAGGCGACCCTGAGTCTCCAGCGCCATGAGGTCGGCCTGGAGGGATCGGATGTCGCCGATCGCGCGCGCAACCTTGGCTTGCTCGCTCAGATGCCGGAACCGCGGGACCGCGAAGCCCGCAAGAAAACCGATCACCGCCATCGCGGCGAGCATCTCGATGATCGTATAGCCCGAGCGGGTGGCCGGGCGGGGGAGTATGCAGCGCATAGCTCGCTTCCGTAGCAACCTGCGGGCCCTGCGCTTATCTTGTTTGGCCACAACGGCTTAAATCACTGAATGCCCTCGCGCCCGGGGGCGACCTCGTGGCGCTTTGCACGGGGACACGCCAAGCTGGTACGAGGGGCCTCGCGATGACCTCAGCCCTCAGAGACGCACTCGCTCACCTTGCTGCCGGCAAGTCCCTCCCGGCGGACCTCGCGGCGGGACGGCGTGAGCAGGCCCCGCCGGACCAGGGCGCGTTCGAGGTGGTGATGCGGGGCGAGGCGACCTCCGCCCAGATCGGGGCGCTCCTGCTCGGGCTCCGCGCCAAGGGGGAGACCGCCGAGGAAGTGGCCGGTGCCGCGCGGGCCCTGCGGGCCGCAATGGTCCGGGTGGAGGCGGGGTCCGGGGCGCCGCTCGTGGATACCTGCGGCACGGGTGGCGGTGCCGTGACCACACTGAATCTGTCCACCGCCGCGGCGTTCGTCGCCGCCGCCGCCGGGGCACGGGTGGCCAAGCACGGAAACCGGAGCTTCACCTCGCTCTGCGGCAGCGCGGACGTGCTGGAGGCGCTCGGGGTGGACATCACCCTCCCAGCCGAGCGGGCGCGGCC
Organism: Gemmatimonadota bacterium; assembly: GCA_037444345.1. Taxonomy (GTDB): domain Bacteria; phylum Gemmatimonadota; class Gemmatimonadetes; order Gemmatimonadales; family GWC2-71-9; genus JADJOM01. The sequence goes on from JBBIMQ010000054.1 coordinate 3,784, forward strand.
TACCCTCGAAGCTGCCGGCTTTGTCTTTCTCTTCGCCCCCACCTACCACCCTGCGATGCGCCATGTCGGACCAGCGAGGAAGGAACTGGGTGTCCCCACGATCATGAATCTGCTGGGTCCCCTCGCCAATCCGGCGGGGGTTCGGCGCCAGGTGATCGGCGTGGCCGACCGGGGGCGCGCTCCACTCATTGCGCAGGCGCTGGCCCGGCTCGAGACCGAGCACGCCATGGTGGTACACGCGGAGGTCGGCATGGACGAGATCAGTCCGCTGGGGCGAACCCGGGTCTGGGAAGTGCAGGGCCCGGAGGTGCGGGAATGGAGCCTCGAGCCGGCGGAGTACGGCTCGGAATGGACCGAGCTGGAGAGCCTTCGCGGTGGCCGGCCCGAGGAGAACGCCGAGCGCATCCAGGCGCTCCTGGCTGGCAAGGGGGCCGAGGGAGCGGTCCGAGCCACGGCCCTCAACGCCGGGGCGGCCGTCTATCTTGCCGGCCTGGCACAGAGCTATGGCGAAGGTGTAATGCTGGCCCGGGAGGTTCTGGCCGCGGGGACGGCGCTGGCCGTGCTGGAACGGCTGCGTGGCGTAGCCCGGCGCGGCCTGGAGGCGCGCGGAGCCGGGAGCTGACCCGGGTTCAGTACTTCCGGATCACACCCACGACCACGCCCTGGATCAGCACTTCGCGCTCCTGGAACCGCATCGGCTGCATGTTGGGATTCGCGGGCTGGAGCCGGATCCAGCCGCCAGGTTCGCGATAGAAGCGCTTGACGGTGGCTTCGGAACCGTTGACCAGCGCGATGACCATCTCGCCGTTCTCGGCGGCCTGCCGGCCATGCACCACGACCAGGTCGCCGTCCATGATGTGCTCGTCAATCATGGAATCGCCCTGAACCCGGAGGGCGTAGTTGGGACCGCGGCGGGGCAACAAGCTGTCCGGAACCGCCAACGTCTCGCCGGTCATCAAGGATTCGATGGGGGTGCCAGCTGCCACCCGGCCCAGGAGGGGAATCTCGGTGGCGCTGGCGTGGCCCCTGGGGGGCAGGACCTCGATGGCGCGGCTCTCGTTGTGCGCGCGGTGGATATAGCCCTTCCGCTCGAGATTGGTCAGGTGCTCATGAACCGTCGCCAGCGACTTGAAGTCGAAGTGGTCGGCGATCTCCTCGAAGCTTGGCGCATATCCGCGTTCACGGATATGCTCTTGGAGATACTTGAGAATCTCGCTCTGGCGTTTGGTGAGCGGCATGGCTCCTCCCGGGCCTGACCGAACGGAATCCGAATCCATAGTACCCGAAGAGCCTCCGAAGGGCAAGATGCCCCGCATTCTCGACCGCATTCTCGACAGCACGCGTGCCACCCTCCCCGGCCTGCGCGCCAGGCGGGAGGCGATCGAGCAGGCTGCGCGATCGGCCTCCCCGCCACCCGGGCTGCTGGCCCGGTGGGTCCCTGCCCGGGTGGGCCTCATCGCCGAGGTGAAGCGCCGCTCGCCCTCGGCGGGGGCGATCGGGCCGGACCTCGATCCGGTGGCTCACGCGGCGGCGTATGCTCGGGCTGGGGCCTGTGCCATCTCCGTGCTGACGGACGGGCCCTTCTTCGGCGGGTCGCTGGAGGACCTCAGGGCGGTGGCGGCGACGGCCGGGCTCCCGGTCCTGCGCAAGGATTTCATCCTGGACGAGCTTCAGATCGCCGAAGCCCGGGCGGTGGGGGCGTCCGCGGTGCTACTGATCGTGCGAGCGCTGGGCCCCGCGCGGCTCGCCGAGCTGGTGGCCGCGGCGCATGACTGGGGGCTGGAGGCCTTGGTGGAGGTTCACGATGCGGGGGAACTCGACCTTGCCCTGGCGAGCGGGGCCAGGATCATCGGGGTGAACAGTCGCGACCTGGACACCCTCGCGGTGGACCCGGAGGCCGCCTGGGGGCTCCTGTCGCGGATCCCCGCTGATCGGGTGGCGGTGGCGGAGTCGGGCATGGCGACGGCGGGGGACGTGCACCGGGCAGCGGCGGCCGGGGCCGATCTGGTGCTGATCGGGACGGCGCTCTCGGCGGCGGCGGATCCCAGGGCCCTCGCTGCGGCGTGTGCCGCAGTGCCCCGGCGTGGGCGCTGAGACTGGCCGGCCGATTCCGGCCAAGATCTGCGGTGTCACCCGGCCCGAGGATGCCGAGGCGGCGGTGCGCCTCGGGGCCCGATGGATCGGCGTCGTCTTCGCGGGCGGCCCGCGGGAAGTCACCCCCGAGCGCGCACGCGAGGTGGTACGGGCCGCCGCTGGCATACCCGTGCTCGGGGTCTTCAAGTCGCTCGACGCCGGGCAGATATTGGAGACTCGCGACCGGAGCGGGATCGCGGGGGTGCAACTCCACGGGGGCATTAGCGAGGGCCTGGCCGCGGTGCTCCGCCGCGAGGGTCTTCTGATTCTGGCCGTGGCGCGTCTCGCCGGCGAGACCGATCTCGGGGCGCTGCCCGGGCTGCGGGAGTTCGGGGTGCCCATCCTGGTCGAGCCCCGGGTGGCCAGTGCCTGGGGTGGAACCGGCCGCGCTCTGGCACCGGAGCTCGCGGTACGGGCCCGGGCGCTGCTCCACGGCCATACCATGTTCCTCGCCGGCGGCCTGACCCCGGAGACAGTGGCGGCCGCGGTGCGCGCCGCCCGCCCGGACGCCGTAGACGTTTCCTCCGGAGTGGAGCAGATTCCCGGCGTGAAGGATCACGCGCGAATGGCCCGTTTCATGGAGGCCCTCAAGTGGGTGTAACGCTGCCGCGCGAGCGGGCCGTGCGGGGGCGCTTCGGCGTCTATGGCGGCCGGTACGTGCCGGAGACCCTGGTCGCGGCGCTGGAGGAGCTGGAGGCGGTCTACGACGCGGCCCGGGAGGACCCCGCCTTCTGGAGCGAGTTCGAGACCCTGCTCCGCGAGTTCGGCGGCCGGCCCACGCCGCTCGGCGAAGCGCCGCGATTCGGGGCCGCCATTGGCGCCCGGGTCCTGCTCAAGCGGGAAGACCTGAACCACACCGGCGCGCACAAGATCAACAACACCATCGGGCAGGCCCTGCTGGCCCGCCGGATGGGGAAGCGCCGCATCATCGCCGAGACCGGTGCTGGGCAGCACGGTGTCGCCACGGCCACCGTGTGCGCCCGGTTCGGGCTCGAGTGCGTGGTGTACATGGGGGCGGAGGACGTGGAGCGCCAGGCCCTCAACGTCTACCGGATGCGCCTGCTGGGTGCCACGGTGGTGCCGGTCGAGTCAGGCACCCGAACGCTCAAGGATGCCACCAACGAGGCGCTTCGCGACTGGGTGACCAACGTGCCCACGACCCACTACATCATCGGGTCGGTGGTGGGACCCGACCCCTACCCCCGGCTGGTGCGCGATTTCCAGTCGGTGATCGGGCGCGAGGCGCGGCGCCAGGTGTTGGAGCGCACCGGGCGGCTGCCCACTCTGGTGGTGGCCTGCGTCGGCGGGGGATCCAATGCGATCGGCATGTTCACCGCCTTCCTCGATGACGCGGGGGTGCAACTGGTGGGGGTGGAGGCAGCCGGGGAAGGCCTCGAGACCGGCCGGCACGCGGCGACCTTGTCGGCGGGCTCCCCGGGCGTGCTGCACGGGTGCCTGAGTTATCTGTTGCAGGACGCCGACGGCCAGGTCAGCCCGGCCCACTCGGTGTCGGCCGGACTGGACTATCCCGGGGTGGGGCCGGAGCACAGCTGGCTCCGCGATACGGGCCGGGTGCGGTACGAAGCGGCGACGGATCGTGAGGCGCTGGACGCCTTCCAGACGCTGGCGCGGCTGGAGGGGATCATCCCTGCTCTGGAGCCCGCCCACGCCCTGGCCTGGCTCCAGCGGGAGCGGGGCCGCTTCGCCGCCGACGAGCTGATCCTGGTCTGCCTGAGCGGCCGGGGGGACAAGGACGTGGCGCACGCCGCCAAGCTTCTGGGATCGTCGGGGTGACCCAGGGACTTCCCTCGGCGGCCGTCGTGCCGCCGGCGCTGGTGGAGGAACTGGTCCGGACGCTAGTCAAAGGGCTCCGGGCCTTCCAGATCTACCTGCCGAACAATCCGATCTACCAGCGGGCGATCCAGAACGTCCGGGCCGCCTTCCAGCCGATCTGGGCCGAGGGGGTGGACCGCCTCACCTTCCAGATCGTGGAAACCGACCTGGTCTGGGACGAGCAGGTCGTTTATCACCAGCCCAACAAGACGGAGAGCCTGGCCTGGGCCTTGTTCAAGGACGGGATGCGGGTGCTGACCCTGTTTCCCGGCGTCGAGGACGAGGAGATCATCCGGTTCCTCGAGATCGTGCAGCGCGCGAGAACGCTCCCGTCCGAGGCCGGCGACGACCTGCTCACCCTGCTCTGGGAGCAGGATTTCAGCCGTATCCAGTACCACTTCGCGGAGTTTTTCGGGGAGCAGGCGCCGCCGGGCCTCTCCGGGGAAGGGGTCTATTCGCAGCTCCCGGCCGGCAGCGCCGACCCGGTCGCGGTGGAGCAGGCGCAGCAGGAGACCCGGAGCCAGATCGCGGCGGAGGCCCCCCCCCGGGAGTCTTCGATCATCGAGCTCGATGACTTCGACTCGACCCTCTACTGGCTCGACGAAGCCGAGGTGCGGGCCATTGCCCAGGCGGTGGAGCAGGAGTATCAGCAGGATCTGCGCGCCATCTGCCTGAACACGCTCTTCGATATCGTGGAGCAACGGTCCGAGGAGTGGGCCCGTAGCGAGGTGTTCAGCACGCTCGAGCAGTATCTGCCTCACCTGCTCAACGGGGGGGATTTTCGTTCGGTCTCGCTCATCCTCCGCGAGCTGCGGATGCTGGTGCGGCGGACCGACGAGTTCCGCCGCGAAGAGCTGGAGCGGATGGATGCGTTCACCGCGCGGCTCTCGGATCCGGGCGTGCTGCAGCAGATTCTGCAGTCGGTGAGCGAGGCGCAGACGCCGCCCTCCGAGGCGGACCTGGGCGAGCTTTTCCGGGAGCTCCGCCCGAGCGCGCTGGAAACCGTCCTGGTCTGGTTGCCCCGGCTCGCCAATCCAGCGGTGCGCCAGCTCCTGGAACGGGCCGCGGAGCGCCTGGCGGAGACTAGCCCGGCAGCGGTGCTCCGGCTGCTCCGGCTCCCGGAGTCGGAAGCGCTTCCGGCCGTGATCGGGCTGGCCGGGCGGCTCAAGCTCCAGGGCGCCGTTCCGGGGTTAGGCGACAGCCTGGGCCATCCGTCCGCCGCAGTCCGCCTCGCCACGGTGCAGGCGCTGGATGCGATCGGGACTCCGGGCGCGGTCGCCCTGATCGAACGGGCACTCGACGACTCGGATCGCGAGGTGCGACTGGCGGCCGTGCAGGTCTTGGCGGCGCGGGGGTACAAGGGCGCGCTGCGCCGGCTCGAACCGGTCGTGCAAGGTCGGTCGGACCGGGCAATGGATCTCACCGAGCGGATGCGCGTGTTCGAAGCCTACGCGATGATCGCGGGCCCCCCGGCGCTGCCGGCCCTGGCGGCGCTGCTCGCGCCGGGCGGGCTGTTCCGCCGCAAGGAGTCCCCCGAGGTGCGGGCGTGCGCCGCGCTGGCGATCGGGCGGTTACGGAGCCCGGAGGCGCGCGAGCTCTTGCTCCGGCACCGCGACGACAAGGACCTGGTAGTGCGGACGGCCGTGGGCCGCGCGCTCAGGGAGTTCGGCCCGTGAACCGCGAGGGCGCCGCAGCAGCCCCGGCCTCCAGCGAGGACCGGACCGGAGGAGACGCCTTCCTCCGGCACGCGGGCCGGGGGCTGCTCCTCGCGATGTACGCCGCCCTGCGGAGTCTCAAACTCTACCCCCTGGAAAACGCCACCGCGCAGAAGGCGCTGGACGACCTTCAGGCGGCCAGCCTCGCCATCTTGCATCCCCTGGGCGAAATCGAGGTCCGGATCTCGGGCGAGTTCATCTTCGTCAACGGCACCCGGCTTCGCCTGGAGCTCGACAACTACGCCAGCTTCAGCAACCTGCTGGCGGCCTTTCGCTCGGTGGGCGTCGGGGTCCTCCGGGTCGCCCCCGGGGTGGAACGGCGGGACTGGCAGATCTTTCTGGGTGTGCTGCTCGGGCTCCTGGGGCGGAGCGGCAAGGAGCGCGATCCCGGGCTCCTCCTCGAGCTGCGCGACCGGCTGGCGCTGGCCGAGGTCGGGAAGCTGGATGTCGAGCCGCCGGCCGAATCGGAGGAGAAGGTCGCCGAGGCGGAGCGGGCCCGGGAGATCGCCAAACGAACCTACTCCCACGGGGTGGCGGTCACCAAGGACCTGATCAACAGTGTGCGGATGGGCCGGACGACCTCGATCGCACGGGTGAAGCGCGCCGTGCAGTCCATCGTGGATCAGGTCCTGAACAACGAGACCTCGCTGATCGGACTGACGACCATCCGGGACTACGACGAGTACACCTTCACGCACTCGGTGAACGTGTGCATCCTGTCGGTGGCCATCGGGCGTCGTCTGGGCCTCACCCGGCTGCAGCTCTACGATCTGGGCCTCGCGGCGCTGCTGCACGATGTGGGCAAGGCGCGGATCCCCCTCGAGGTGCTGAACAAGGCGACGGGCCTGACCGAGGAGGAGTGGCGCCTGATGCAGACCCACCCCTGGCAGGGGGTCCTGACCCTGTTCAATCTGCGGGGCTACGGGGAGATTCCCTTCCGGCAGATCATCGTCGCGCACGAACACCACATGAAGATCGACCTGACCGGCTACCCCAAGGCCATCCGGCCTCGCCAGCTGGGCATCTACTCCCGCATCGTCGCGGTGGCGGACGGTTACGACGCCGCCACTACCCGGCGGAGCTACCAGACCGTGCCGATCCAGCCGGACCAGGTGCTGCGCGAGATGTGGGAGAACCCGCGCCGAGGCTACGATCCCACCCTGGTCAAGGCGCTGATCAACCTCATCGGGATCTACCCGGTGGGGACCTGCGTCATTCTGGATACCTTCGAGGTGGGGATCGTCTCCGCCGCGAGCACCGATCCGAACGCCCTCAACCGTCCCAAGGTGCGGCTCGCGATCGACGAGAACGGCGCAGTGATCCCGCCGCCCGGGATCGAAGTGGACCTGACGGATCGGGCCGCGGATGGGACCTACCCGCGCTCCATCGTCAAAGTGACTAACCCTGACCGTTACGGCCTTGTCCCCGGCGACTACTTCGTCTGATTCGCTGCTCGACCGCACCTGGGCCGATCTGCGGCGGCAGGGGCGCCCGGCCCTCATCCCCTACCTGACCGCGGGGTACCCCGGGCCCGAGGAGAGCCTGGACGCGCTGCGGCGAGCCGCGGAGCACGCCGATCTGGTCGAAGTGGGCGTGCCCTTCAGCGATCCCCTGGCTGACGGTCCCACGATCCAGCGCTCCAGTTTCGAGGCGCTGCGCCAGGGGATGACCCTCGCGCGGACGCTCGAGCTCGTCCGCCGCGCGGAGCTGGGCCGGCCCGTGATCCTGATGAGCTACCTCAATCCGGTCCTGCGCTACGGGCTGGAGCGCTTCCTCCGCGACGCCGCCGCGGCCTCGGTAGCCGGCGTCCTGCTCACCGACCTCCCCGCCGGCTCCGACCCCGACCTCGAGGCCGCGGTGGCGGCCAGCCCGCTCGCGCACATTCGGCTCATCGCCCCCACCACCACCGGGGAGCGATTGCGCCGGGCGGTCGCAGGTGCCCGGGGGTTTCTCTATCTCGTCGCGCGCCTGGGCGTCACCGGCGTGAGTCCCGGGCTGGCCCGCGGGCTGGCGGACGACGTGGCCCGGGTCCGTGCCGCCACTGCGCTGCCGCTCGCGGTGGGCTTCGGTATCGGCACCCCGGAGCAGGCCGCCGCGGTGGCCCGGCTG
>JBBIMQ010000055.1:0-11406 GCA_037444345.1 Gemmatimonadota bacterium
CGTCCCGAGCGGCCCGCCACCGGGCGGCAGCCCCGCGCCGGCGGTCCCGCGCCCCGCGCCGCTTCACAGGCTGTAGTTGGGTGCTTCCCGCGTGATCGTCACGTCGTGCGGGTGCGATTCGCGAAGGCCGGCGCTGGTGATCTGGATGAACTCGACGTTGCACTGGAGCTCGGGGATCGTCGCGACCCCGCAGTACCCCATGCCGCTCCGGAGCCCTCCCACGACCTGGAAGAGCACCTCGGCCACCGGCCCCTTGTACGGCACTCGCCCTTCGATCCCCTCGGGCACCAGCTTGGTGGCGGCCAGTTCGCCCTCCTGGAAATACCGGTCGGCCGAGCCGTCCTGCATGGCCGCGAGACTCCCCATGCCGCGGATCATCTTGAAGCGGCGCCCCTCGGCCAGAATGGCCTCGCCCGGGCTCTCGTCAGTGCCGGCCAGGAGCGAGCCCATCATGACCGAGGACGCCCCGGCGGCGAGGGCTTTCACCACATCGCCCGAGTACTTGATCCCACCGTCGGCGATGACCGGCACGTCGCCGGCGCCGCGCACCGCGTCCATGATGGCGGTGACCTGGGGCACGCCCACCCCGGTCACGACCCGGGTGGTACAGATGCTCCCCGGCCCCACGCCCACCTTCACTGCATCCACCCCCCGGCGCACCAGCTCGCGCGCGCCCGCCTCGGTGGCCACGTTGCCGCCGACGAGCTCGGTGTCGGGGAAAGCCTCGCGGAGCATCGCGACCGTCCGCAGCACCCCTTCGCTGTGCCCGTGCGCCGAGTCCACCACGATCACGTCTACCCCGGCCTCGACCAGGGCCCGGGCCCGGTCGCGGGCGTCAGGCGCCCCGCCCACCGCGGCCGCGACCCGGAGCCGGCCGTGCTGATCCTTGTTGGCGTCGGGGAACTGTTTCCGCTTGAAGATGTCCTTGACGGTGATGAGTCCCCGGAGCACGCCCTGGGCGTCCACCACCGGCAGCTTTTCGATCCGATGTCGGGCCAGGATCTGCTCCGCCTCGTCCAGGCTGGTCCCCACCGGCGCCGTCACCAGCCGGTCCCGGGTCATCACCTCGCGGATCGGCTGCTCGAGGTTGCGCTCGAACTGGAGGTCGCGGTTGGTGATGATGCCCACCAGCTTGCCGGCCGCGTCCACGATCGGCACCCCGGAGATGTGGTAGCGTGCCATCGCGTCGGCCGCCTCGCGGAGCGGTCGGTCCGGACCGAGCGTGATCGGGTTCAGAATCATCCCGCTCTCGCTGCGCTTCACCCGGTCCACCTCCGCCGCCTGGCGGTCGATGGACATGTTCTTGTGCACCACGCCGATCCCCCCCGCCCGCGCCATGGCGATCGCCATCTCGGCCTCCGTGACCGTGTCCATCGCCGCGGACACCAGCGGGATGTTGAGCGGAATCCGGCGGGTCAGCCGGCTCTTGACGGAGACCTGGCGAGGGTGGACGGTCGAGTGCCGGGGAACCAGCAGGACGTCGTCGAAGGTGAGCGCGAGACCGGGACGGATGGTGCTCATGCGGGGACTCGCTACGACACGGCCCGCCGGACGCCCCCGGGGGCGCGCGACGGGCCGGAAGAGTCTGGTCGCTCCATCTTTAAGATTACAGACCGGGCCCCCGGCGTCGCAAGGCAGGCTCGCCGCGCCCAGGCCGCTAGTTGCCTGCCCCACTCCAGCGGAGCGGCCAGCCGGGGACCGGTAACGGCAGCCCTGGTCACCGGGCACCCGTCACGGCCCCCCGATCCACCGACCTCCCGCGAGCCCAGCGCCAGGCGAAGTACACCGGTACTCCGAGGGCCACGATGATGAGCCCCGGCCAGGTGTAGAGGGGTTTCTGGAAGAGGAGAATCACCATCAAGCCGAGCGTGCCCAGCATGTAGAGCCCTGGCAGCACCGGGTAGCCGAACGCCTTGACTGGCCGCGGCAGCTCGGGCCGGGTCACGCGGAGCCGGAAGAGGGCCAGGGTGGTGAGGGCATAGAACAGAAGCGAGGCGAAGATCACGTAGTCCAGCAGGTTGGCGTAGCTGCCGCTCAGGCAGAGCACCATGGCCCAGACCGCCTGGGCCACGAGCCCGAAGGCGGGGGTGGCGAATCGGGGGTGCAGCCCGCCAGCCCGGGCGAAAAAGAGACCGTCCCGGGCCATCGCGTAATACACGCGGGGGCCCGCCAGCACCAGGCCGTTCACGCAGCCAAAGGTGGAGAGCAGCACCGCGAGCGCCATCAGGACCCCGCCGGGGGCGCCGAGCATGACTTGCGCGGCCGCCACTCCGACCCGGTCCTCCGCCGCATAAGGGAGCCCGCGCGCCATGACGTCGGTCCCCTGAGGATCCCCCGCGAACGGCAGCACGCTCAGATAGGCCGCGTTGGTGAGCAGGTAGAGCAGGCTGACGACCGCCGTCCCGAGGAAGAGGGCGAGCGGCAGATTGCGCCGGGGATTGCGGACTTCGGCGGCGGCGAAGGTGACATTGTTCCAGGCGTCCGAGGCGAAGAGCGACCCCACGCTGGCCGCGCCGAAGACCGGGATGACGACGAGCGGCGACCACGAGGCCGTGCCGAAGAACTGGTTCAGGTTGGCGTGTACCACGTCCGCCCGCCGGCAGATCAGGAGCCCCAGCACCACCACCAGGGCCAGGGCCCCGGCCTTGGCGACGGCGAAGACGGTCTGGACCAGGGCGCCGAGCCGCACCCCGCGGAGGTTGAGCCAGGTGAGCACCAGCACCACACCCAGCGCTACCAGCCGCTGGGGGGAAAGCCCGAGCTCGATCGTGCCGCCGGGCATCGCCACCCGGCCCAGGGAGAGAAAGATGTCCGGGCTCACCGCGGGCAGGAGCACGCCCAGGAACTTGCCGAAGGCCACGGCGACGGCGGCGATGGTGCCGGTCTGAATGACGGTGAAGAGCGTCCAGCCAAAGAGGAAGCCCGGCAACGGCGCGAGGCCGTCCCGCAGGAACACGTACTGCCCTCCCGCGGTCGGCATCATGGCGGCGAGTTCGGCGTAGGTGAGCGCGCCCACCACGGTGACCGCCCCCGTCACGAGCCAGATCAGGAGCAGGGCCGCCGGCCCCCAGGCTTGCACTTGCCGGGCGATATCGGCGGAGACGATGAAGATCCCGGACCCGATGACGGTGCCGACCACCATCGAGACGGCCGCGAGGGGCCCGATGCCCTCGACGAAACCCCGCTCGGAATGGGGCATCAGGGGTTCGTGGGGCTGGACCCTCCCCGCTCCCGCGATCCCGCCCCGGCCGCCCGCACTGCCTCATCCACCACCGCCGAGCCGGCGGCCGCGAGCCCTTTCATGAGGCGGGCCGCGCTGTCCATGACGGTCATCGTGCCGCTGATCGCCTGAATGGGGAGTTTCCCCGCCCGCATGGTGTCCTCCACCGTCTCGGTGATCTTGGCGAGGAGCCCGGAGGGGCGGGCGCGCTCGGCGTACTTGCTCTCCAGGAATTCGATGAAATCGAGGATCTGATAGCCGCGCTCGTCGGGCAGCGCCTCGAGACGGCGGAGGATCCTCTGCTTCAGGGCCTCGTTCATGAGGACGGCTCCGCTCCTTCCACGATCGCCACCAGATCGAGGATGGGGGTGGGGAGGTACTTGCTGGTGGCGGCGCGGAGCGTGCCCCGGAGCACCAGCTCCTTCAGCGGGGGCAACCCCTCGAACTGCCGGACCTGCGAGGGGTCGAGTACCACGTAGACGAACCCGGGCTCCGGCAGGGGACCGCGCGCGAGCAGGTATTCGCGGCCGGGCGGGATCTCGGGGCGGAGCTCGTCGGCCTTCTGGAGGGCGACGAACTGGAGCCGCCATTCCAGGACCTTCCCCAGAAACCGGCCGGGGTCGGCCCGGATCTCCGCCGCCGAGACTCCCCGCAGCACCTGGTCGGGAGCGGGCCGAGCCAGACTGTCCGGGACCCAGACTTCGAACTGGAGCCGGGTCCAGGCTCCCGACCGCGCCACGCTCCGCCCCATCGCGCCCGAATCCAGCGTCCCGATCGGCGTCCCGCCGGGCACCAGCGCCAGGGGGGCGCGCCCCACCAGCTCGAACCACCCTGGCCCCGCGGCCGCCGCGGCAGGGACCGCCGCCGGGAGCGACCGCTCGGGGAGCCACACCTTGCGGCGAACGCGGGTCCAGCCCCCCTGCGCCTCCACCCGGGTGAAACCCGCCCCGGCAGCGAAGCGCGCGATCACCTTGCCGTTGGGTGCGTCGCGCAGATTTTCCTGCGGCCGGCGGGTGATGACGGCGTCGAAGCCGTCGCGGTTGAAGGGGCCGAGCGAGCTGGTGGCGATCCACCCCTCGAGGCCGATCTCGATCGCCGCGTCCTGCCGAGCGCCGGGAGTCACCGCCGCACCGGCCAGCACGGTCCCCAGCGGAACTCCGCCCGGCGTCTTGTACACACGGCTGTCGCTCGGTAGGCGAACGGCCTGTGCGGCGAGCGGCGCGCCCCAGAGCACGCCGCCGAGCAGGATCCAGGCTGGTAGGCGGCGCAGGGCCGGACTAGATTCTGGCGCGTCACGCACGGTCACGATTGTAGAAACGCCGGAGTGCCATGTCAAACACGCGTCGCCCGGCCGGGCCCGTGGTGCTGGTGGTGCTGGACGGGTGGGGGTATCGCGCGGCCCGCGACGGCAACGCCATCGAGCTGGGCCGCACCCCCGTCTGGCACGGACTCTGGGCCAGCCGCCCGCGGACCCTGCTCGCGGCGAGCGGACTCGCGGTCGGACTGCCCGACAACCAGATGGGCAACAGCGAGGTGGGCCACCTGAACCTCGGGGCGGGCCGGGTGGTCCCCCAGGATCTGGTGCGCATCTCGCAGAGCATCGCGAGCGGCGAGTTCTTCCAGCTACCGCCGCTGGTGGAACTCTGCGCCAAGGTCCGCGCGGCCGGCGCGACGCTGCACCTCATGGGGCTGCTCGGGCCGGGTGGCGTGCACGCTCTCGATCAGCATCTCCTCGCGTGTATCGAGCTCGGTGTCAGGCATGACGTCCCGCGCATCGCCATCCACGGTTTCCTCGACGGCCGGGATACCCTCCCCGCGATCGGCGACCAGGTGGTGGCCCGGCTGGTGGAGGACATCGGCCGGATCGCGCCGGGGCGCGCGGCCATCGCCACGCTGAGCGGCCGCTACTACGCGATGGACCGGGACCGGCGCTGGGAGCGGACCCGCAAGGCCTATGAGGCCATGGTGCACGGGATCGGGGTCCCCGGCACCGACCCCGTCGAGGCGGTCCGCGCCGCCCTGGCCCGGGGGGAAACCGACGAGTTCGTCAAACCCATCGTCCTCCGGCGGGGCGATCACCCCGTCGCCACCCTCAGGGACGGCGACGGGGTGCTTTGTTTCAACTACCGGAGCGACCGCATGCGCCAGATCGTCCGGGCCCTGGTGATGGACGGGTTCGACGGATTCGAGGTGAGCGACCGGCCCCGGCTGCACCTGGTGACCATGACCCAGTACGACCGGACCTTCCCCGTCCCCCAGGCCTTCCCTCCCTTCAGCCTGACCCGGATCGTGGCCGAAGTGCTGGCGGATCACGGGAAGACCCAGCTCCGCACCGCCGAAACCGAGAAGTACCCCCACGTGACCTATTTCTTCAACGGGGGGTACGAGCCTCCCTACCGGGGCGAAGAGCGGCACCTGGTCGCCTCCCAGAAGGTGGCCACCTACGACCTCGCGCCCGAGATGAGCGCGGCCGGGGTCACCGATGTCCTGGTCGGGGCCCTCGCCGCCCGGCAGCACGATTTCCTCCTTTGCAATTTCGCCAACGCCGACATGGTCGGGCACACCGGCGTGCTGCCGGCCGTGATCCGGGCCGTCGAAACCGTGGACCAGTGCCTGGGCCGGATCATGCGGGCCGCGGAGGCGGCGGGCGCGGCGGTGCTGATCACGGCGGACCACGGTAACTGCGAACTCATGGTAGACCCCGAGACCGGCGGGCCCCACACCGCCCACACCACCAACCCGGTGCCCTTCGTCGCTGCGCGGGGATACGACGGCCCCCTCCGCGAGGGCGGGGCGCTCTGCGATGTCGGCCCCACGGTGCTTCGCCTCCTCGGCATCGAGCCGCCGCCGGAGATGACGGGCCGGGATCTGCGAGCGTGACCCCCCGACGCAGGCAACCGCCCGCGGGCGACCAGCACAGTCCCCGGCACCCGGGTGAGCCGGGGCCCGCCCGACCCCTGGTAGATTGCGGCATGCCTTTCCTCCTCGCCCTGCTCCTCCTCTTCGCCCCGCCCCTGGCTGCCCAGGTGGGCCACCCGCCCGGCGCGTCGCCCTACCGGGACATACGCTTCGGCCGGTCCGTCACGCTGCTCTACGGCGACATCGGGGGCGACGGCGGCAAGCTCGGTATCGGCCCGCACAACGGCCCCGCCTACGGCGCCCGGTTCGACATCCGGATCTCCTCGCCGCTCCAGCTCGGCGTGAGCTTCGCCCAGGCGAACCTGGAACGGCTGATCGTGGACGCGGACGACAGCGTTGCCAAGCGGGTGAAAGGGCCGGTGGACCAGGAGCTCACGATGATCGAGCTCGCGCTGCAGCTCAACATCACGGGGCGCAAGACCTGGCACCGCCTGGCACCCTACCTCACGGGAGCGGCTGGGTATGCCGCCGCCACCGACACCCCGGCCGACACCAGCGGCTATCGGTTCGGCTCGAGGTTCTATCTGGCGCCGGGGCTCGGGCTCCGGGTATTCATCGCCGATCGGCTCCACCTCCGTGCCGAGGCCCGGCAGCTCTTCTGGAAGCTCCGCTATCCTTCGTCCTATCTGGACGAGCCGGCCGACCAGCCCGGGAGCAACCCCCCGGATGACTCGAACGCGGTGATCCAGGACGGGAAGCGCGACCAGTGGACCGGCGGGCGAGAACTCCGGCTCGGGCTGGGGTTGAGCTTCTAGGGTTGGCGGGCACCTGGGCATGGGACGCTCCCTGACCCGCATCGTGCAATTCCAGGCGGAGCACCACTACTGGCGACCGGAGTGGACGGAAGCAGAGAACCGCGCGGCCTTCGGGGCGGCTGCCGCCGCTCCTGGCCACGGGCACGCCTATCGTTGTGCCGTCACCGTGAGCGGTCCGGTGAGCCGGGAGACGGGCATGATCATGGACCTTGGCCTGCTGGACCGGATCCTCGACGACGAGGTGGTCCAGCCGCTCCACGGCAGGCACCTCAACCGCGATATCCCCTACTTTTGCTACGGCGGCGCGATCCCCACCTGCGAGGAACTGGCGGCGTACCTGTATGCTCGGATCGCGCCGCGGCTGCCGGGCGGGGTGCGCCTCGAACGCGTGCGGGTCGAGGAGGACCCATGGCTGTATGGGGAATGCACCGGACTCGAGTGACCTGACGCGACCGGCCAAGCGGGGCGGCCGGAGGTCGGAGCACGCCGCCGGCGAGGAGGTCCCGGTCTGGCGCGAGATCAACGGGCGGCCGGCGGTCACCTGGATGTGCACGCCCGACCAGCTCGAAGAGCTGGCCATCGGCTGGCTTCACAGCGAGGGCTACATTGATTCGCTGGCCGAGGTCCGGCTGCGGCCCTGTGCCACCGACCTCGGGTTCTGGGCCGAGGTTCCACCCGAACGGGTGGCCAGGGTGGCCGAGGAGCGGCGGCAGCCGGTGCTGGCCTCCGGGTGCGGGGCGGTCTCGACGTTCCTCGCCGACCCCGCCACGGTGGCGCCACAGCCCCGTCGGGGCGACCCGCCCGAGCCGGACGCGCTCCGCGCCCTGTTCAAGACGATGTTCGCCCAGGGGCACCGCTACAAGGATACCGGCGGGATTCACGCCGCCGCGCTGACCGACGGCCACGCCCTGCTGCATCACGCGGAGGACATCGGGCGGCACAACGCCGTGGACAAGGTGATCGGCGCGGCGGTCCTGGCCGGCCGCCGGCTGGCCGGGCACGGGTTGCTGGTCACGGGGCGCATTTCAGCCGAGCTCGCTTACAAGGCGGCGCGGGCGGGGATCGTGTTCGTGGCGACACCCTCGGTGCCCTCGACCCTCGCCGTCGAGATCGCGCGGCGGAGCGGTATGGTGCTGGTGGGCCGTGCCGTGAGCGGGAACCCGGAACACCACGGATCCGTTTGAACCCCATCCATGCGGCCGGACCCCGAGCTCGCGGCCATCCTCCGGACCGCCCGGACCATCGCCGTCGTGGGGCTGAGCCCGTGCCCGGAGCGGCCGAGTCACCAGGTGGCCGCCTACCTTCAGGCCGCGGGCTACCGCATCCTCCCGGTGCGGCCTGACGGCGAGTTCATCCTGGGGGAGCCGGTGTACCCGAACCTCGCGGCGGCAGGTGCAGCCGGGCCGCTGGATATCGTCAACATCTTCAGACGATCCGAGGCCGTCGCCGAGCTCACCGGCGACCTTCTCGCGCTCAGGCCCCGTCTGGTGTGGATGCAGGTGGGGGTGCGCGACCCCGTGACGGCGGCGCGGCTGGAAGCCGCCGGCATCCCGGTCGTCATGGACCGCTGCCTGATGGTGGACCACCGCTCGCTCGTGGGGCGCTGATGCGCGCGTTGCCTTCTCTCCTGCTCCTCGCCCTCGGGACCGGCGTGGCGCGCCTCCCCCTCGCCGGCCAGGCCACCGCCGACCAGGCCCGCCTCATGTTCACCGTGGGCCTGGGGATGAACTCCGGGGGCGGAACGCTCTGGAGCGTGGGGAACCAGCCCTTCATCACCAACGGGCAGAGCGACACGCTGGCGCTCGCCCGGCAATTCCGGCGCAGCCTGAACGTGGTGTTCTCCGGCACCTACTTTCCAGGTCCCCACCTGGGATTCCGCGGCGAGGCGATGTTGATCGGCCTGGGAACCCGGGACGCGTGCCGCATCGTGGCGGCCAGCGGGAGCCGGGAAACCTCCGATCTCTGCGGCTCGCTCAATCGTTCGGAGCGGGGCGCGACGGCGGCCTCGGTGTCGGTGGGGGTGGTGTATCGGGTGTGGAGCCAGAGCGTGGTGCACCCCTATCTCGCGGTCCAGGGGGGGGTGGTGATCACGCAGCAGAGCTTCCTCAAGATGACCGGGGAGGTCGTCCCGGATACCGGCAACCCCGCGGTCACCGCCGATCTCACGCTCTACGACGACCCCGATGCCGACAAACTTCACCCGTATCTCGGGGTGGGTGGCGGCATCATCGCCGTGGTCGCGTCGGGCTATCAGCTGCGGTTCGAGCTGCGCGACAACTACCTGCGGCTCCCTGCCGTGGCGAGCCCCACGGTGCGCCAGAACCTCGAGCCGCGGCACACCAGCGTGGGGAAGCACCTCTTGAGCTTTTCCGTCGGGTTCGACGTGGTGCTGGAGCGGAAGCGGGGGCGGAGGTACTAGCCCGCGTGGGGGGTGGCAGGGGAAGGTAGTCGGGGTCGGCTTGCCAACCGGCGGCCGGTTCCCGTCAGCCGCTCGACCGGAACAGGACCCGCATGCAACCCATCCGAGGCGCGATCATCGCTGGCGGCGGCGCCACCCGGTTCCAGGGCCGCCCCAAGGGCCTCGAGACGGTGGGCGGGGTTCGGATCCTCGACCGGCTGGTCGCGGCCTTCGAGCAGGCGCTCGGGGAGCCACCGTTGCTCGTGGCGAACGCCCCCGACGCCGGCTCCTGGTACCCCGGCCTCCGCACCGTGCCCGACGTCCGGCCCGGCCTGGGCTCGCTCGGGGGCATCTACACCGCCTGTGTCGCGGCGCCCGCTCCCGTGGTGCTCGCGGCCTGGGACATGCCGTTCGTTCCACCGGGGCTGCTGCGCGCCCTGGCCCAGGGGCTGGAACGGTGGGACGCCTGTCTCCCGGAGAGTGGCAGCCGGCGCGGGGTGGAACCGCTCTGCGCCGGCTATGGGCCCCGCGCGGTGCCGGCCATCGAGGCGGCCATCGCGGCTGGCGACCTCCGTGCCATCGGCTTCCATCAGGCGATCAAAGTCGGTATCCTCTCCACCGAGCAGGTCAGTCGGTTCGGCGATCCGGGATTTCTCTTCTTCAATGTGAACACCGCCGGCGAGCTTGCGGAGGCCGAAGCCCTGTGGCGGCAACACGCATCGTCTCGGTCATCGGGTTGAAGAACGCCGGGAAGACCACGCTCACGGTGGCCCTCGCGGCCGAGTTCGTGCGGCGGGGCCGGCGGGTCATGACGATGAAGCACGCCACCCACCCCGCCGACCTCGACCGGCCCGGCAGCGACAGCTTCCGCCACTTTCACGAAGGGAAGGCCGAGCGCGTGCTCATCGCCTCGCCCGGGCTCCGGGCGGTCTTCGAGCGGAGCCCCGATGATACCGATCCCGTCACGCTCGCCCGGCGCTACTTCGACGGCGCCGATCTGGTCTTGGTCGAGGGTTTCAAGCGGTATCCTCTGCCCAAGATCGAGGTGTTCCGGCGGGAGGTGGGACCCGCCCCCCTCTACGATCCACAGGCCCCGAACGCGCGCGACTGGATCGCCATCCTGACGGACGACGATGACTGCCGGGCCGAGTGTCCGGTGCTCCACTTCCGCGATACCATGTGGCTGCAGCTCCTGTCCAACATCGCGTGGGAGCAGGCCGCCGTGATTTGAGTGCCGTTCGGCCCCGGTTCCCTGCTCCCGGCAGCCATATGCCCGTCCCCCCCCTCACCCCTCGCGAGGCCGCCCTCCAGATCCTGGCCGCCGTCCAGCCTCAACCCCCGCTCCGGGTCCCGCTGGACGACGCGCTGGACGCGGTCCTCGCCCAGGACGTGGTGAGCCCGCTGGACATTCCGCCCTGGACCAACTCCGCGATGGACGGGTACGCCGCCCGCGCAAGCGATGTCCGGGGGGCGAGCGAAGCGACCCCGGTCCGGCTCGAGGTGATCGAGGCGATCCCCGCGGGGCGATTTCCCACGCGCCGGATCGAGCCGGGCACCTGCGCCAGGATCTTCACCGGCGCGCCGCTTCCCGAGGGGGCCGATAGCGTCATCCGCCAGGAGGATACCGATGGAGGGGCCGAGGTCGTCACCATTTTCCGGGACCGTGACGCGGGCCTGAACGTGCGCCGGGCCGGCGAGGACATCCGGAAGGGAAGCACGGTCCTCCCGGCCGGCACCGAGCTGGGTCCCGCCGAGCTCGGTGTTCTGGCCTCGCTGGCCGTCTCCCACCCCGTGATTCATCGCCGGCCGCGGGTGGCGATTCTGGGCAGCGGGGACGAGATCGCGGACGTGGACGAGCCGGATGAGATCCTGAGCGGCCGGAAGATCGCAAGCTCGAACACCCACACCCTGATCGCGAACATCCGGCGCGCGGGCGGGGAGCCGGTGAATCTGGGCATCGCCCGGGACAGTCGCAACAGCCTGCGAGCCCATCTCCTTGCCGCCTCCGAGTGCGACCTCCTGGTCACGACGGCCGGGATCAGCGTGGGCGAGCACGATCTCCTGCGGGAGGTGCTCGAGGAGGACTATCTGAAGTATCGGATCGCCTCCACCCG
>JBBIMQ010000056.1:0-11236 GCA_037444345.1 Gemmatimonadota bacterium
GCGGCCTAGCGGTCGGCGGCCGCCGTCCCGCCGCTCACCGTTTTCACCACTCCCATGAACGCCTCGATCACCGGTCGTACCCGATCCGCTCTCCAGGCGGCCGCGACCCGCGTGGTCGCTCGGGCGGAATCAATCGGGCGATACCGCACATTGGCCCACCCCAGCCGCTCCACCGAGGCCGGGAGAATGGAAACCCCAACTCCCGCCTCCACCAGGCTCACGCTGGTGTAGAGTTCCCGGCTTTCCTGAACCACCCGGGGCGTGAACCCGGCATCGCGGCAGATGCCGATCACCTGCGCATGCAGCCCCGGGGCCAGTTCGCGCGGGAAGGTGACGAACGGCTCCTCCGCCAGGTCGCGAACCCGGAGCCCGGGCTTCCGCGCCAGGGGGTGGCTCCGGTTGATCGCGATCCGGAGCGGCTCCTCCATCACCGTGACGATCGTGAGCTCGGGATCGGCCCGGGGCTGGCGCACGAAGCCGATGTCAATGTCCCCGGCCTTCAGGGCCTGGAGTTGGGGGCCGGTGGGCATCTCGCGCAGATCGAGCTGGACTGCGGGGAAGCGGCGCCGGAACTCCCGGATCATGGCGGGGAGGGCGAGGAACATGACGGTGGCGGCGAAGGCGACCTTGAGCTCGCCCAGCTCGCCCCGTCCCGCCCGATGCGCCGCCGCCACGGCGCTCGCCACCCCGGCCAGCACCCGGCGAGCCTCGCCCAGGAACGCCCGGCCCGCGTCGGTGAGCTGCACCCGGCGGCTGGTGCGCTCGAGGAGCCGGGTCTGGAGCAACTCCTCGAGGCGCCGGATCTGCTGCGAGAGCGGCGGCTGGGCGATGCCCAGGCGGGCCGCGGCGCGGCCGAAGTGGAGCTCCTCGGCGAGGGTGGTGAAGTAGCGCAGGTGGCGGAGCTCGAGCCCCGGAACCATACGGTCCTCATATCATTCAGTGGCTTTTACAATATTGGACATATCGGTTCCCCTCCGCTACCTTGAGCCCCAGGCAGACCCTCCGGGAGGGCGTATGGCGACCCAGATCCTCGGCTCCGCCGCCGCGCCGGTGGCCGATCCCTTCCCCATCAACGGCACCGATTACATCGAGTTCTGGGTGGGGAACGCCAAGCAGGCCTGTCACTACTACCGCACCGCCTTCGGCTTCCAGTGGGTGGGCTACAGCGGGCCGGAGACCGGGGTCCGGGACCGCGCCAGCTACCTCCTGGTCCAGGACAAGGTGCGCTTCGTGTTCACCACCGCGCTCGGCCCGGCCTCCCCGATCGCCGAGCACCACCTCCGGCACGGGGACGGGGTGCGCGACCTCGCCCTCTGGGTGGATGACGCGCGCGAGGCCTACCGCCATGCCACCGCCCACGGGGCCGTCTCGGTGCGGGAACCCACCGTCCTGAGCGACCAGGACGGCGAGGTGGTGATCGCCGCCATCCGGACCTACGGCGACACGATCCACAGCCTGGTGGAGCGGCGCCACTACCGGGGGCTCTTCCTGCCGGGATTCGTCCCGGTGGCACCGCGCTACCAGCCGCCTCCGGTCGGGCTCCGCTACGTGGACCACTGCGTGGGTAACGTCGAGCTCGGCAAGATGAACGAGTGGGTGGCCTTCTACGAGCGGGTGATGGGCTTCAAGAACCTGATCTCGTTCGACGACAAGGACATCTCCACCGAGTACTCGGCGCTCATGTCCAAGGTGATGGCGAACGGCAACGAACGGATCAAGTTCCCCATCAACGAGCCGGCCAGGGGCAAGAAGAAGTCGCAGATCGAGGAGTATCTGGAGTACTACGGGGGGCCCGGCGTGCAGCACGTGGCCATCACCACCGACAACATCATCGAGACGGTCTCGGCGCTGCGGGACCGCGGGGTCGAGTTCCTTCAGGTGCCCCGCACCTACTACGACACCCTGCTCGATCGGGTTGGCAAGATTGACGAGGCGCTGGAGCCGCTGGCCGAGCTCGGCATCCTGGTGGACCGCGACGACGAGGGCTACCTGCTCCAGATCTTCACCAAGCCGGTGCAGGACCGCCCCACGCTGTTCTACGAGATCATCCAGCGCAAGGGAGCGCGGAGCTTCGGCAAGGGCAATTTCAAAGCCCTCTTCGAGGCGATCGAGCGGGAGCAGGCGGCGCGGGGGAACTTGTAACGAGAGGCCACCATGCCTATCTACCACACCCTGGGCCAGATTCCGCGCAAGCGGCATACGGTCTTCCGCCGGCCCGACGGCGGCCTGTACGCGGAAGAGCTCATGGGGCACGAGGGGTTTCAGGGCAACTCCTCGCTCCTCTATCACACCCATCCCCCCACCACGGTGAAGGCGGCCCGGCGGATCCGGACCATCGCCTGGGAGAAGGACGACGACACCTCGCTGCGGCACCGGCATTTCCGGACCCGCCTGGCCCGCAAGGGGGGAAGCCCCACGATGGATCGGATTCCGATCCTGTTCAATCGCGACATCGCGATGCTGTACGTCGAGCCGGACGAGATTGACCCCTTCTTCTACCGCAACTCCGAGGCGGACGAGGTGATCTACGTGGTGGAGGGGAAGGGGGTGCTAGAGACGGCGTTCGGCGACCTCCCCTACCTGCCGGGGGACTACGTCGTCATTCACCGGAACATCCTGCACCGCTGGAAGCTCGACTCCGCGGCCGGGCCCACCAAGTTCCTGGTCTTCGAGAGCCGGGGCCATGTCCGGTGGCCCAGGCGCTACCGGAACGAATTCGGCCAGCTCCTGGAGGGGGCCCCGTACTCGGAGCGGGACATCCGGCGGCCTCAGGAGCTTCGGACCCACGACGAGCGGGGCGATTTCCGGATCCTGGTCAAGCAGTACGACGCGGTGAACGAGCTGATCCTCGATCACCACCCCTTCGACGTGGTGGGGTGGGACGGGTATTACTACCCCTGGATCTTCAACATCCACGACTTCGAGCCGATCGTGGGGCGGATTCACCAGCCGCCGCCGGTGCACCAGACGTTTCAGGGGGACGGCTTCGTGATCTGCTCGTTCTGCCCCCGGCCCTACGACTTCGATCCCAATGCCGTGCCGGCTCCGTACAACCACAGCAACGTGGACTCGGACGAGGTGCTCTTCTACGCCTCGAGCGAGTTCATGAGCCGCAAGGGGATCGAGTACGGGAGCATTACCCACCATCCGGACGGGCTGCCCCACGGTCCCCATCCGGGACGGGCCGAGGCGTCCATCGGGGCCAAGGGGACCAACGAGCTCGCGGTGATGATGGACTCGTTCCGGCCGCTCCATGTGGCCAAGGCGGCGCTGGCGTTCGAGGATCCGGACTATCACTTGAGCTGGCTGGACCAGCAGCACGCCCAGTTCAACCCGCCGACCACATGAGGGCCGAGGAGGGCGGACCATGTGCTGCATCGAGCCGGGGCGCGCTCTGACCCTGGGGTGGGCCCGCGGGCTGTTCGCTCTCCTGCGGCCTCCGCCCGCCGGCCAATGACCGCTGCGGGTGCCGCCGGGGTCTCCGCCTCGACCGCCCCGCTCTGGACGCCCTCGCCGGAGCGGGCGGCGCGCACCAACCTCGCGCGCTTCCTCGAGGCGGCGCGGGTCCGAGGCGCACCGGTCGCTGACTACGAGTCGCTCTGGCGCTGGTCGGTGGACCGGCCGGAGGAGTTCTGGGTTCTGGTCTGGGAGTTCTGCGGGGTCGTCGCGGACCGGCGGGAGGATGGCTCCCACTGGGAGGCGGTGCTCGAGGGGGGCGACCGGATGGCGCCGCCCCATCCCGAGACGGGTCCTCGCTGGTTTCGCGGTGCCCGGCTCAACTTCGCCGAGAATCTGTTGCGCCACGACGACGACCGCGCGGCGTTGGTCTTCTGGAACGAGCAGGGGCGGCAGCGGGCCCTCACCTACGGCGAGCTTCGCACCGAGGTGGCGCGGTGCCAGGCTGGACTCGCGGCTCTGGGTGTCGGGCCGGGCGATCGCGTCGCCGGGCTCCTGCCCAACCTGCCCGAGGCCGTCGTCGCAATGCTCGCCGCCACCAGCCTGGGCGCCCTCTGGTCCAGTTGTTCGCCCGATTTCGGCGACCGGGCGGTGCTGGATCGCTTCGGCCAGATCCGGCCCAAGGTGCTCTTCGCTGCCGACGGGTATCGCTACGCCGGCAAGGCGATAGACCTCCTCCCCCGGGTGCGCGACCTTGCGGCCCGGTTGCCGGACACCGAGCGGGTCGTGCTGGTGCCGTATCTCCGTTCCGCCGGCGAGCTGGCCGCGGCAGCGGAGGGAGCCGCCGGGGTGCCGAGAGGCGTGCTGCTGGATCGGTTCCTTCCGGCCGCGGCGCCGCGGCTCGAGTTCACGCGCCTGCCGTTCGATCACCCGCTTTACATCGTCTACTCGTCCGGGACCACCGGACTCCCCAAGTGCATCGTGCATGGGGCCGGGGGCACGCTGCTCCAGCACCTCAAGGAACTGGTGCTCCACACCGATCTCGCCCGGGACGACCGGATCTTCTACTACACGACTTGCGGCTGGATGATGTGGAACTGGCTGGTGTCGAGCCTGGCCGTGGGGGCCACGGTGGTGCTCTACGATGGCGCCCCGCTCGCGCCCCGGAGCGACCAGCTCTGGGAGCTGGCCGAGCGCGAGCGGGTCACCGTGTTCGGCACCAGCGCCAAGTACCTGGCCCTCTGCGAGAAGGAGGGCCTCGCCCCGGGGCGCACGCGGGACCTCGGGGCGCTGCGGGCCATACTCTCCACCGGGAGCCCGCTCGCCAGTCACAGCTTCGACTACGTCTATCGCGCGATCAAGGCCGACGTCCATCTGGCCAGCATCAGCGGCGGGACCGATCTCATTTCCTGCTTCGCGCTCGGCAACCCGCTGGGTCCGGTGTGGCGCGGGGAGCTTCAGGTCCCGGGTCTCGGGATGGCCGTCGAGGTCTGGAGCCCGGAGGGCCGGAGCCTCGTGGGCGCACCGGGCGAACTGGTCTGCACCCGGCCCTTTCCCAGCATGCCGGTGTGTTTCTGGAACGACCCCGGTGGGGCGAAGTACCGCGCGGCCTACTTCGAGCATTTTCCGGGAGTCTGGCGCCACGGCGACTGGGCCGAGCGCACGGCACACGGCGGATTCATCATCTACGGCCGGAGCGATGCCACGCTCAATCCGGGCGGGGTCCGGATCGGCACGGCCGAGATCTACCGGCAAGTGGAGCGCCTTCCGGAGGTGGTGGAGAGCCTGGTGGTGGGGCAGGAGTGGGAGGGGGACATCCGGATCGTGCTCTTTGTCCGGCTCCGTGAGGGGCTCGTCCTGGACGAGGCGCTCCGGCAGCGGATCAGGGACGAGATCCGGACCCACGCGAGCCCTCATCACGTGCCGAAGAAGATCGTTCAGGTGCCCGACCTGCCGCGCACGCTGAACGGGAAATTGAGCGAGCTCGCGGTCAAGGCCGTGATTCACGGGCGGCCGGCCGGCAACCTCGATGCCCTGGCCAACCCGCAGGTCCTCGAGCACTTCAGGAATCTTCCGGAGCTGCTGACCTGATGCGACGGCCGCTGCCGCCCGTGGAAGAGCTCCTGGGGGGCTTCATTGACTATGCGGGACTCTTCCCCCCGGCCGGGCTCTTCATGGCGGGGGCGGTGGAGGAGTACGCGGCCTGCCGGCGGGGTCCCACGGCGTGGATTGCGGGGCGCTTCGTGGTTCCGGCCCAGCGCCTCGAGGAGTTCGGGGAGTGCTTCGAGAGGGTGCGGCCCTCCGAGCGCGGCGCGGGCGGGTGGGCGCTCAGCGCCATTCTGGGTCCGGACCCCGCGGCGGATCTGGACCAGGTGCAGCGCTACAACCGCGGTCCGATGGGCGACCGGGCGCCGGTCGTTGCCGTCGAGGCCCGGGCGGGGACTCCGGAGGAGATCCGGCGCCTGGCCGCGCTCGCGCCTGGGGGCCGGCTGTACCTGGAGCTGCCCTTGAGCGGAGCGCTGCCTGCGATGGTCCGGGCGACCCGCGAGGCGGGCGCGCTGGCCAAGGCCAGGACCGGCGGGACTCGGGAAGGGGACATTCCCTCGAGCGAGGCGGTGCTCGAGTTTCTCGCTGCCTGCGCGGCCGAGCGCCTGGGCTGCAAGGTGACCGCGGGGCTGCACCACCCGATCCGCCGGACCGCGCCCCTCACTTACGAGCCGGGCAGCGCGGAAGCCCGGATGTTCGGATACCTCAATCTGCTCCTCGCCGCGGCCGCCCTCTGGCACGGCCGCACGGAAGAGGCCCGCGGTCTCTTGGAGGAGGAAGACCCGGCCGGGCTTGCGGTGACGGAGCAGGGGCTGGTCTGGTCCGGCCGCGGGTTCAGCATCGCCGAGCTTCGGGCTACTCGCCGCGAGTTCGTCCGGGCCATGGGCTCCTGCTCGTTCACCGAGCCGGTCGCCGAGCTGGAACGGTTAGGAGTGGCACTGGCGAGGCCCGGGGCTCCGGCATGACCGCTCCTGCCCGCCCCGACGCCACCCACGACCCGGCGCTCGCGAGCTGGGTGGAAAGCGCCAATCGCCCCGACACCGACTTCCCGATCCAGAACCTGCCGCTCGGCGTGTTCCGACGCGGGGAAGGCGACGGACCGCGGATCGGGATCGCGATCGGCGAAGAGATTCTCGACCTGGCCGCTTGCGCGGAGCTGGGGTACCTGGATGAGCTGCCTGACGTGGCGCGGGCCTGCACCGCTCCGGTGCTCAACGACCTGATGGCTCTCCCGGCCGCGGCGCGGGGTGAGCTGCGGCGGAGCGTGAGCGCGCTGCTCCGCCGTGGCTCCGCCGCCGAGTCCGACCGGCGGCTCCGGGCCCGGGGGCTCGTCCCCCAGGCCACCGTCACCATGGTTCTCCCCGCGGCGGTCGGGGACTACACCGACTTCTACGCCTCGATCTTCCACGCGACCAACGTCGGTAGCATGTTCCGCCCCGACCATCCGCTGCTGCCCAACTACAAGTGGGTGCCGATCGGATACCACGGGCGAGCCTCGTCCATCGTGGTGAGCGGGGTGCCGGTCCGGCGGCCGCGGGGACAGATCAAGGCCCCGGACGCTCCGGCGCCCGAGTATCTGCCTACCCGCCAGCTCGACTACGAGCTGGAACTCGCCGCCTGGGTCGCGGGCAGTAACCCCCTCGGCGAGCCGGTGCCGATCGAGAGGGCGGAGGAGCGAATCTTCGGCGTTTCCCTCCTCAATGACTGGTCGGCGCGCGACATTCAGTCGTGGGAGTACCAGCCGCTGGGGCCGTTCCTGGCCAAGAACTTCGCCACCTCGATCGCGCCCTGGGTGGTGACCTGGGAGGCGCTGGCTCCGTTCCGGGTCCCCGCCGCTCCCAGGCCGGAGGGAGACCCGCCGCCGCTCGCCTATCTCGATGGGGCCACCAACCGGAGCCACGGTGGGCTCGCCGTCACCCTCGAAGTCCGCCTCTCGACAGCCCGGATGCGAGAACGCGGCATCCCTCCCTGTCGGCTCAGCCGGGCCGAGTTCGGCGAGATGTACTGGACCCTGGCCCAGCTGGTGGCCCACCACGCGAGCAACGGGTGCAACCTCCGCCCCGGCGACCTGCTGGCGAGCGGGACGGTCTCGGGCCCCGAGGCGGATCAGCGTGGCTGCCTGCTCGAGCTGACCTGGCGGGGCGCACACCCGCTCCGGCTCCCGAGCGGCGAGGAGCGCCGGTTTCTGGAAGACGGCGACGAGGTCATCATGACCGGCTGGTGCGAGCGGCCGGGCCTGCGGCGGATCGGGCTGGGCGAGTGCCGGGGGCGGGTGATCCCGGCCCCCCCGGCCTGAAGGCGCCGGGCCAGGCTCGCGCCGAGGGGGGATCCCCGGTCGCTTGCAGCGACGACGAAGCAGGGCGCGGGAACCCCGGTCGTGGCCCCCCCCCCCCCCCCCCCCGGCGGGGTGGAGTGGCTGGCGCGCGGGGGCGCCCACGATGTTCGGGTCACGGCCCCCCCCGAGGCACGGCGCGGATGGGCATCACGACCGATCATCTCGACGACACGGCGGTCGCCCCCGGACTGACGACGACCAAGGCCCCATTCATCGAGTACGCCCAGGCCAACGGGCAGCTCTACATCCACCAGCCCTATCATCTCTACAGCGAGGACAACCACCGGACCTGGGGCAGGCTGCTGGAGCGGATCCGGCCCCGCTGGGAGCGGTATGCCAATCCGAAATTCCTGGACGGCGTCGCCTGTCTCCAGCTCTCCACCGACCGGGTGCCCCGCCTCGAAGAGATCAACCGATTCCTGTCGCCACGCACCGGGTTCAGCGCCAAGCCGGTGAGCGGCTACGTGCCCGCCTATCTGTTCTTCGACTGCCTCAAGCGCCGCGAGTTCCCGACCACCATCACGGTGCGGGACGGTTCGTCGCTCGATTATCTGCCCGAGCCGGACATCTTCCACGATGTGGCGGGTCACGTGCCGATGCACACCGACCCGGCCTTCGCCGAGGCCCTGGTGCGTTTCGGGACCTTCGCCGAACAGGCAGCCCGGCGAGCGGGCGAGATCGCGGATCCCGAGAGGCGGCTCCGGGTGCTCACCAGCAACGTGAAGGGGCTGGCCCGCTTCTTCTGGTTCACGGTGGAGTTCGGGCTCATGGGCGATCCCTCCGACCAGGGCCCGATCGGGCCGGGGAAGACACGGGTGTACGGAAGCGGGCTCCTCTCGAGCTACGGCGAGATCGCCCACGCGGTGGACTCGCCCGAGGTGCAGCGGTTCCCGGCTCGGACCGAATGGATGATCAACCAGTATTTCGAGATTGATCATTACCAGCCGCTCCTCTTTGTGATCCGGGACTTCGAGCACCTGTTCGACCTGGTGGGGGACCTGGAACAGCGGCTCCTGGCCGGCCAGCTGGACAACCTCGCCCCCGGCGAGCCCGAGGTGAACGAGACCGATCTCAGGAGCTTCCTGGAGGCGGCGACCCGCTAGGCGGCCGGCGCGCGAGGGGGTGGAGGGCGAGGCCGGCCTCGCCGACACTGGCCTCCGGCAGCACCTCGGCGCGCGAGGGGGCGGCCGCATGACCGGGGCCGGCTCCGTGAGGTACTCACCGCGAACACGGCCGGCGGCCGGGTTCTCCGCGCTCTTTCGCTCACCCCCGCATTGGCTTGGCACCACGCCTCCTCGACGGCGTCGCTAGCTTGGCCGGGTGACCAGGCGCACGCGAGTTCCCCCGGAGGAATGGCGCGACCCACGGCAAGTCCGGGGACTCCGCGGCGAGCACCAGGCGCTCGCGTTCCTGGCTGCCAGGGGCTGGCGGCTCGAGGCGCACCGATTCAAGGCGGGCCGGCACGACATTGACCTGGTCATGCGCCGCGGCCAGGTGGTGGCCTTCATCGAGGTGAAGACCCGCACCAGCGCCACCTTCGGCCTCGGGCGCGAGGCCGTCGGATGGCGGAAGCGGCGAACCCTGATGCAACTGGGCGAGATCTGGCGCGAGCGCCATGGCCGCCCGGAAGACGTGTACCGCTTCGACGTGGTGGAGGTGGTGCTTCGCTCTTCCGGCCCGCCCGAGGTCCTTCACGTGCCGGATGCGTGGCGCGGGGGCCTCTGTGGCGCAAGGGGCTAGGGGCCGGGGCTGCCGGTCTCCTCGGCCGCGGCGACGAAGGGGGGGAGGACAGTGCGTGCGGGTCCGGGCCGCGAGGGCAGAGCCTCCATGGGGTGGGGAAGCCCCGCCGGGCCGGTGTGGGCCGGGCCGCGAGGGGGCATGGGTTGAGGGGCCGCTTTCTCGGTTTGGGGGGCGGTGAGCCCGCTGGAGTGGCCTTGTTGTGCCTTCTGTGACGCAAAATGAGTCACTCGAATACCATTGATTCGGCTAGTCTTCGGTACTAGATTGGTGTTGTCGTTTTCCTGTGACTGAAAACAATCCACAATAGAACCGGAGCCCACATGGCCACCGAAGAGACCAAGCTCGATGCCGAGCGGCGCAAGGCCCTGAACCTTGCCATTGCCCAGATCGAGAAGCAGCTGGGGAAGGGCTCCATCATGCGGATGGGGGCGGAGTCGCCGCGGGTCAAGGTGGCCGCCATCCCGACGGGGGCCATCAACCTCGATGCCGCCATCGGCATCGGGGGGATCCCGCGGGGCCGGATCACGGAGATCTACGGTCCGGAGTCCTCGGGCAAGACCACGCTCTGCCTGCATCTCGTCGCCAACGTGCAGCGGGCTGGCGGGGTGGGGGCCTACGTGGATGCCGAGCACGCCCTGGACGTGGAGTACGCGCGGAAGCTCGGGGTGGACGTCGAGAACCTGCTGGTCTCCCAGCCTGACACCGGCGAGCAGGCGCTGGAGATCGTGGAGATCCTGGTGCGCTCGGGTGCGGTGGACCTGGTGGTGGTGGACTCGGTGGCGGCCCTGGTCCCCAAGGCGGAGATCGAGGGCGAGATGGGCGACAGCCACATGGGGCTTCAGGCCCGGCTCATGAGTCAGGCGCTCCGCAAGCTGGCCGGGGCCATCAGCCGCTCCAACAGCGCGGTGGTGTTCATCAACCAGCTCCGCGAGAAGATCGGGGTCATGTTCGGCAACCCGGAGACCACGACGGGCGGCAAGGCGCTCAAGTTCTACGCCTCGGTGCGGCTCGACATCCGGCGGGTGGGTCCGGTGAAGGAGCGGGAGCAGGTGATCGGCAACCGGGTGCGGGTGAAGGTGGTGAAGAACAAGGTCGCGCCGCCGTTCAAGCAGGCCGAGTTCGACGTGATGTTCGACGAAGGGATCAGCCACGCGGCACTGGTGGTGGATCTCGCCGCGGAGGCGGGGATCATCCAGAAGTCGGGGGCCTGGTACTCCTACGGCGACCAGCGGATCGGCCAGGGCCGGGAGAACGCGAAGCTCTTTCTCAAGGACAATCCGCCGCTCATGGCCGAGATCGAGCAGAAGGTGAAGGACATGCTGGGGTTGAAGGGCGGGATGCTGGCCGCGGTGGGCGCGGACGAAGCCGAGGAGTGACTCGGGAGCGGGGGGAGGGCGAGTGACGGCGCCGCCGCGGCGGATCACGGCGCTCGAGCCGGACCCTCGCCGGCCTGGGGCTGTGCGCGTCCTGGTGGACGGGAAGCCGTGGTGCCCGCTGGCGCTGGAGGATGCCGGTCAGGCCGGGCTGGCAGTGGGCGAGGAGCTGGACCCGGAGAGAGCGGCGCGGGCCGGGGCGGCGGCGGATGCGGAATCGGCCTATCGGGCGGTGCTCCGCGCCTTGGAGCGGCGGGCGTTCGCCACCGCGGACCTGCGCCGCCGACTGGTTCGCCGCGGCCACCCGCCGCAGGCCGTGGACCAGGCCCTGGCGCGGGCGCAGGTC
>JBBIMQ010000057.1:0-11225 GCA_037444345.1 Gemmatimonadota bacterium
GTTGGGTTGCAAGGCCTGCAGACCGTCCACTCCCGCCTCGATCATGGCCGGGATCAACTGCGGTACGCCCTCCTCGCAGTCCTGGCCTCTGCTCCGCGACGGGGTGGACGCCTTCGTGGCGGTGGACGACGAGCAGGCCCGAGTCGCGATGCGCTGGCTCGCGGCCGAGGGGGTGGTGTCAGGCGAATCGGGAGCCGCGGGGCTGGCGGGCCTGATCGAGCTTGTCACCGGCGCCGGGAGCGCAGAGGTCCGCCGGGCCCTGGGCGTGACGCAGGAGACGGTGGCGCTCGTGATCTCCACCGAGGGCGCCACGGACCCCGAGGGGTACCGCAGGATCTGCGGGACTACTCCCCCCAAGCCCTTGTCTGGCCGTCCAGGGCCGCGGCGAAGCGGCGGACAATGACGCCCGCCGGCTCGATGGAGTGAATCGCGGCGACGCTCTTGCCGGCCTGCCAGTAGTCCCGTTCACCCGTCTCGTCGAGCGAGGCCCGTTTGAGCTGCCAGAGGGAGCGAAGCGCGTAGGCCGTGCGCATCAGGTGCTTGGTGCGGCGGTGGCGGAGCATCCAGCGCGCGAGCGGGCCGGCGCGGAGGCCCATCCGCTCCACGTAAGGCGTCCGGATCACGGCGACGGGGACGCCGGTGATCCGTTCGCTCCAGACGACGTCGTCCTCGCCGGCGTCGAGAATGGCCTGCTTGTAGGCCTTGCTGGCCCGGCATTCGGTGGTGGCGATGAATCGGGTGCCGAGCTGGGCTCCAGCATATCCCATTCGGAGCGCGGCGGCGAAGCCAGCCGCGTCGCCGATCCCGCCGGCACACACCACGGGCGCGCCCAGTGGCGCCAGCTCCTCGATCAGCTCCTCGGCGCTCTTGAGGCCGGGATGGCCCCCGGCGCGGCGGTTCACGGCGATCAGGCCCCGGGCGCCCCCGGCCAGCCCCTTCTCGGCCCACTTCCGCTCGGTCACGTCGTGGTAGACGATGCCCCCCGCCGGGCTCACCCGCTCCACCACCCAGCGGGGGTTGCCGAGCGAGGTGATGAAGAAGCGCACCCCCTCCTCGAGCGCGATATCAATCCAGCGCTCCATCCGCTCGCGGTAGGTCTTCGACGACTGCTCGATGAGCGCGTTCATCCCGATCGGCTTCGGGGTCAGGCGGCGGACATAGCGGAGGCCTTCGCGGAAGTCATGGCCGTGGACGTAGGTGAGGGAGATGGGCTGGACGATGCCGATCCCGCCGGCGTCGGAGACCGCGGCCACGAGTTCGGGATTGGAACAGGGATACATGGCGCCGCAGATGAGGGGGACCTCGATCCCGGCGTCGCGGGTGAGCGGGGTGTGGCAGCCGGGCGCGGTCACACTGGAGCCAGGCGCCAGCGAGCCTCGACCCGGGCCACCACCTCGCCGGCCGAGTCCTGTATGGCGGCCGTTACCTGGGTCTCGAAGGGCTGGGCCAGCGCCGCCGGGATCGCGGTGCGGGCCTCGGCGGTGAGCCTGCCTCGCGCCTTCTTCAGATACTCGACCGAGAGCCCGACCAGAATGCCGCGGACGTTGGGGGGCAGGCCAGCCAGCAGGGCGAGGCCGCTCGTCACCTCGCCGAGGTTGGCAAGGGCGATGGCGTGGACGGAGCGGAGGTGGTTGCGCACGGCGCGGCGGTCTCGCAGCTCCACCCGGGCGTACCCCGGTTCGAGGGCCCGGATCCGGGCACCGATCGAGCCGGTGTAGGGCACCAGAAGGCCGAGCAGCCGGCTGAAGAGCCAGGTGCCGGCGGGAAGCGGGGCGAGCCGCTGCCAGGCGCGGGAGAGCTTGGGGCCCGGGGCGGCGAGGGTGGAAAAGAGCATGGCGGAGCAATATAGCGATGAGCCAGCCCGCCGGACCGGGCGGGTCCGGGTCGCTGGCTGGGGGTTCCTTCCCGTGCGGCAACGAGGCTCTCGAAGAGCGATCTCAGGGAGGCCGGAGCGAGGCATCACGTCTTCTTGCAGACAGGCACCGATTCGGGACGGCATCGGTTGCTGCCACTGGTCCGCCAGGCTAGGATTCGAGACCCAAGCACCAGTCAATCGTGGCTCTCTCTCCCTCGACTCGTTGCGGGGCCTGGGGCTCCACGCCGCGATGCCCGCCCCGGCCGGCCTGACCGAGCAGTTGCTGGCCGGCCCCATCGTCTCGACGGCATGGCTGGCGGACCGGCTCGGTTCCCCCGGGCTCCGCGTGCTGGATGCCTCGTGGTATCTCCCCGCCAGTGGGCGGGATGCCCGCGCGGAGTACCTGGCGGGACACATTCCGGGCGCCTTGTTCTTCGACCTCGACGCCGCGAGCGATGGCGCCAGTTCCTTGCCGCACATGCTGCCCCCGGCGGACCAGTTTGCCCGGCTGGCCGGCGCCCTGGGGATTGGCAACGACAGTCAGGTAGTGGTCTACGACGGGTCCGGGGCGAACCTGAGCGCGGCCCGGGTCTGGTGGATGTTCCGCACCTTCGGCCATCGTGCCGCCGCGGTGCTCGACGGCGGTCTGGTCAAGTGGAAGGAGGAAGGGCGGCCGCTCGAGACCGGTGAGCCCCTGGTCGAACCGGCCCGGTTCATCGCCAGGTTCGATCGGAACCAGGTCCGTTCCCTGGAGGAGGTTCGAAGGGCACTCGCCGATGGTAGTGCGCAGGTGGTGGACCTGCGTGCAGCGGGCCGATTCGCGGGGACCGAGCCCGAGCCACGGCCCATTCCGAGCGGCCACATTCCCGGAAGCCGGAACCTGCCCTACACCACCCTGGTGCGAGCGGACGGCACCCTGCTGTCCCGCGAAGCGCTTCGCCGCAGGCTCGCCGAGGCGGGCATTGATCCGGGCCGGCCGGTGATCGCCACGTGCGGTTCCGGGACCTCGGCGTGCGCGCTCCTGCTCGCGCTCGACTGGCTGGGCAGCACGGGCCACTCCCTGTACGACGGTTCCTGGACCGAGTGGGCGAGCCGCGGCATGCCGGTCGAGCGGAGTGAGCAGCCGTGAGAGGCGCATGACGGGCCCCAGCGCAACGGAGCGCCGGGTTGGTGCGGTCCTGCACGCTGCCGGGCTGTTCGCAGTGGTCCTCGGCCTGGTGGTGGCGGCCGGGTGGCTCACCGGGTCCGCCGGGCTCACCCGGTTCGTGGCCGGGGCCGACCCGATGCCGCTCGACGCGGCGTTGGCGCTCACCGTGGCGGGACTCGGCACGCTGGCGGCGGGGCGCGGTCCCAGCCGGGCCGGCCTGGCGGCGGGTCTCTTGCTCGCGCTGTTCGGGACCGCGACGCTGGCCGAGTACCTGGTCCGGGAACGGTTCGGGGCCGGCGCGCTGGTTCTCGGCCCCTCCGAGCCTGTGGGCCGCGGATTCCACACCCTCGCGGCGCCGAACACCGGCCTGGCGTTCGTACTGCTCGGAGGCGCGCTCGTGGTTCTTCACCGCGCGCGCGGCGCGCTGAGCGACCTCGAGGTGGGCCTCGCCGGTGCCGCGCTCGTTCTGCTGGCCGGGAGCGATTTGGCCACCTACCCTGGGGCGCTCGACCCCGCGCGGGTGCCGGCCGCGTTGCCGCAGATGAGCGTGCCGACCGCGCTCGGGTTCCTGGTGCTGGGCGGGGCCTTGCTGCACGCGGGCCTGGCTGGCGCTCAGGGGGTAGGGTACGTCGCGGCCTGGCGCCTGCCCTTCGCGGTGGGCGTGATCGGACTCGCGGCCGCGGTGGGGCTGGCGCAGCTACTCCGCCGCCACGAGCGGCAACACATCCGCCGCATGATAGATCTGGCCGCCGAGTCCGCGGCCAGCCGTATCGGGGACGGGCTGGAACGGCGGCTCGCCGCGGTCCGCGCCGCCGCGGAGGCGTGGCCCTGGCTCACCGCTTCCGGCCAGGATCGCCTGGCCCGCGCCACAGCAGAGGGGCTGGCGGCAATTCGGGGCTTCGGGTGGATCGGGACGAACGGGTCGCGCCGCTGGGTGGTGGTGCCTCCGCGCGAGCACGACTGGTGGCCCGCGCGGGACTTCTCGGGCGGCTGGCCGCGGGAGAGCCTCCCTCAAGTGATCGTCGAGGCGCGACCCGGAAGCAGTCGCCTCGGAGTCGCGGTGATGGTGCAGGGGGGGGACTCGGGTGGGAGGGGTCCCGGGGGGTCGGTCTGGGTCGTTTCGGATGCCAGCCTCGCGCTCAGGGACGACCTGCGAGACGTGCTCGATCGCTTCGCGGTAGCCCTCCGCGAGGGGGCGACACCGCTCTTCGTCCGGGCCTGGGGCGCGGAGGACCTGGAGCGATGGTGGGCCAGCGAGGCGGAGGTGCGGACGGCGGGGCTCCGGTGGAACGTCCGGGTCTGGCCCCTCCCGGAGGTCCTCGACCGGGTTCGGTCGCCGACGCCGATGGTGGCCCAGGCGGCCGGGGTGGCGGTGGCGCTAATCCTGGCGCTCACGGTGGCCCTGGCCCGGGCGGCGCGGGCCCGCGCGGCCGAGGCCGAGGCCGCCAGGGCGCGCATCCGGGCGGAGGTGCGGGAACGCGAGGCGGCGCAACAAGCGCTGCGAGAGAGCGAGGACCGGCTGCGCCAGGCGCAACGCCTCGAGGCCGTGGGCCGGCTGGCCGGCGGCATCGCGCACGACTTCAACAACCTGCTCACCGTGATCCGCGGGAACGCGCGGTCGCTCCTCCTGCAAAGCCATCTGGCCCCGCTCGAGCGCGACGCGCTCGAACAGATCGAGCGGGCCTCGGCCCGCGCCGCGGTGCTCACGGCGCGGCCCCTGGCCTTCAGCCAGCGGCAAGTGCTTCAGCCCGAACCGCTCGACCTCAACCAGCTGGTGGCAGGGCTCCAGGAGCACCTCGCGCACCTGCTCGGCCCCCAGATCCGCGTGGTGCTGTCACAGGATCGCGAGCCGGTCTGGGTGAAGGCGGACCGCCGGTGGCTGGGCCAGGCGGTGCTCGATCTCGCCTACAACGCCCGGGAAGCCATGCCGCTCGGCGGGGAGCTGGCGATCCGAGTCCGACGCGACGGTGGAGCGGTGGCGGCACGCTACGCAATCGAGCTTTCTGGCCCGGAGGTCGTCGCGCTCGAACTGGAGGATTCGGGCCGGGGGATGGACGAGGAGACGCGGAGGCGGCTCTTCGAGCCGTTCTTCACCACCAAGCCGTTCGGCCAGGGGAGCGGGCTCGCGCTCGCCAGCGCCTACGGGCTGGTGCGGCAGAGCGGGGGACAGATCGCGGTGGCCAGCGAGCCGGGCAGGGGTACGCGGGTGGGGATCTTCCTGCCCGCGGCCGGACCGCCGGGGCTCCCCGAGGGGAACCGGACGCTTCTGGCCGGGAAGGTGGTTGTCGCGGCGGACGACGAGGCCGGCGTACTGCGCTTCATCGCCCGCACGCTCGAGGCAGCGGGTTGCCGCGTGATCACCGGGTTGACGGGCGAGGCCGCGCTCGAGGCGCTGGCACAGACGGGGCTGGCGCCTGACATTCTCGTCACGGACATCGTGATGCCGGGCATGAGCGGTATCGAGCTGGCCGACCGGCTCCGCCTGGACCGGCCCGGCCTGCCGATGCTGCTGGTAAGCGCCTTCACCTCGGACGCGCTGCGGGAACGCGGGATCGAGTCGCTCGATGCCCTCTTGCTCCAGAAGCCCTTCACGGGCGAAGAGTTGCTGGAGCAGGTAGCGAAGGTGCTGGCGCGACGCTGAGGCGGTAACCGGCATACACCAGGAGCAGACCCACGAACTCGGTCACGTAGAGCACTTCGGTGTGCCCGAACCGGGTGAAGGTGCCGCCGATGCCGGGGAGGAGCGCGCCCACGGCGATGAACCAGTTGGCCAGCGCCCGGTGCCGGGTTTCCCGCTGCCGCCGGTACCGGACGGCCGACAGCACCGCGCCCCCCACCAGCAGGACCAGCGCGTACAGATTGATGAACGGGCTGATCCAGCGCACCCAGCGCCAGGTCAGCACTTTCCCCGAGAGCCGGTGCGGCTCGACCAGGTCGAAGTCGAGCGGGGCGAGCAGCACGCAGGTCGCGCCGAACGCCACGGCAGCGGCCAGCGCGAGCGCGAGACGGTCCGCGGTCCGGCGGGGGAGCAGGAGGTAGGCGGTGCCCTGCGCGAGCGGCGCCCCCCCCAGCAGCGCGCCGGTGATGTACCAGGCGCGGAAGACCGCCGGCTGCCAGCCCCAGAGGGTGGTGACCGACTCGGTGAGCGTCCCCGCGGCGTAGGTAAGCATCCCGGCGGCCCACCAGAGGAGATGTCGCCCGCCCCGCTCGCGGTGGCGGCGGAAGAGCGCGGCTGCGAAACCCAGCGCGATGAACGTGGTGGCGATCGGGATGTAGGGAACGATGGTCGGCATCGGGCCAGGCGCGCCGCGCGGTCGCGATTCAGAAGTCCATCGTGTAGCTCGCCTGCGCACTCCGTCCCGGAGCCGGCCGGAAGAGCGAGGCGTTGCTCGGCTCGGAGTACAGGGCGTTGCCGAGATTGGTCACCGCAATCCCGATCCGATGGGTGGTCGGGCCGAGGCGGAAGAGCGTGGCGCCCGCGCGGGCCTCGTGCACGGTGAAGCTGGGCCACACCGTCCCCACCGGGCTGAAGGCGAGGCTCACGTCCTTCTGCTCGCCGTCGTGCCGGACCAGATAGGCCACCCAGAAGCGGCCGGAGGGGTGATCATACCGCGCGGTACCAACCAGCTTGGTGGCATAGGAGGCCGCGATCGGGTTGGTGGGGTCCTTGCGATCCTCGGCGTCCACCCGAGTGAAGTTTCCGCCGACCGAGAGCCCCCACCCCAGGCGGGCCGTGGCGCTGAGCTCGAGCCCGCGGTAGCGGAGCCTGGCCACGTTGACGTTCCGGAAGGCCGGCATCCCCTGGATGGTATCGCCGGTGGGTTCGATCCGGATCCCGTCCCGGATATCGGCCTGGAAGACGAAGCCCTCCGCGCTCAGGTGCCGGCTCCGCCAGCGCAGCCCCAGGTCCAGGTTGAGGCTGGTCTCGGGGTCGAGCCCGGGGGTACGAACCTGATAGCCGTTGCCCTCCGGGGTGGGGCCCTCGAAGAACCGCTCGATGAGGTTGGGGCTGCGGAACCCGCGGCCGACGCTGCCCACCAGCGCCAGCTTTTCCGTGAGGAGGTAGCTCGCGTTGAAGGTACCCACCAGGGTGCGGTCAGTGCTCCCGATTTCCGGGAGGGTAAGACCCGGGGTACGCCGGGTCTCCGCCCGGACGTCCTGCCACCGCCCCCCGGCCACCAGGTCGAGCCGGTGGATGGGCGTCACTTGGAGCTGCGCGAACCCGCCCACGCTCCGGTAGACCGCGTACGGCAGCTGCGGCACGGTGCTCGTCTGGGGCCGGGGTGGCCCGAATCCGATCACGGTGGTGGTGATCGAGTCGGAATTGAGCGAGCGGTCGCGATAGCCGTCCAGCCCGTAGGTGAGCACCGCCTTGCTGGTGATGGCCTTGGCGGCCTCCACCCGAAAGCCCCAAGTGTTCACGTCGGTGTTATTGCGGCTGCGGGAGTCCACCCCCGAGCCGGGCGGGGCGCTGCCGCCGAACGGGACGAAGACGTCGAGATTGAGCAGGCGATCGTTGCTCTGGTGATACCAGAGCACGCCGAGCCGGTCGGCCACGGGGGTCCGGAGCCGTCCGGCGTCGTAGCCCAGGGTGAACTTGTCCACCTGCTGCCGGGGGTAGTAGATGCGGATGAACGGGAGGTCGGGCCGGCCGATTGCCGCGTTGTCCACGTAGCCAAACCCCGCCCCGCGGGCCACGTAACGCTCGTAGCGGCCGAAGAGGGCGTGCCCGGCCGCCGGCGCGTAGCCCAGCTGAACGGCGTAGTTCTCGTCCTGGACGCCGGTGTCATGGACCGTGAGGTCGCGCGCGGTTCGCACCTCGCCGAAGCTGCCCGACGGCGCGGTGTAGGATCCTGCGTCGCGATAGGCACCGAAGAGACCGTAGCTGATCCGCCCCGCGCGTCCGGCCACCGATCCCCAGGGCCGGGCCTGGTCCCCGGCACCGGTGTAGCGGAACCCCGCGCTCCCGTGCACCGCCGAACCCTCGAGGCCGGGCGGAGGGCGACGGGTGATCAGGTTCACCACCCCGCCCAGGGCGTCGCTCCCGTACAGCACGCTGGCCGGGCCTCGCACCACCTCGACTCGGGCGATCTCCTCCACCGGCACGAGCGAGGGCAACTCGCCGAAATCCGACTGGCGCCGGGAGTTGTTCATCCGGAGACCGTCCTCGAGCAGCAGAATCCGCTGCCCGAACTGGCCCCGGATCACGGGGCGACCCTGATTCGGTCCGGTGCCGTTGGCGTCGAGCCCGGCCAGGTCGGTGAAGAGTTCCGCGGCGTTGTTGACCTGCCGCTCGCGGAGCGCCACCGAGTCCACCACGGTCACCGGCACTGGAGTCGAGAATACCTCGCGGAGGTCCCTCGTGGCGGTCACCACCAAGGGAGGAAGTTCAAAGGCGGAATCCCGAGCGGCCGCGGTGTCGCGCTGCTGCGCCCGGAGGAGGGAGGGTACGCCAACGATCAACAGAACGAGGAGAGTGTCACGCCTGCTCGCCATGAGGGACCTGCCGGAGTCGGACGACCTGGGGATGACCGGGAAACGCGACAACGCTAGCGGAAAGGCGGTCGCGGCGGCATTGGGAAAACCGGGGGACGGGACGCCCGTAGAAATACGGGGTCCAACCAGGGAGGGGCCGCGAGCTTGTCCCGCGGCCCGGCGCGCGTCACCCCTCGCCGGGCCGGGTCTCTCCCTCGCCGAGCAGCCCGGTATCCAGGGCGAACCGGGTGAGTCCGGCAACACTCCGGATGTCCAGCTTGCGCATCAGGCTTTCGCGGTAGGACTCGACGGTGCGAGGGGAAAGCCCCAGGGTCTGGGCGATCTCCTTGCTGGTGCCGCCCCGGGCGATTCCGGCGAGAACCTCGCGCTCGCGTGGCGTCAGGCGATCGAGCCGGCGCCGGCGATCGTCGCGCGCGGTTTCTTCCCGGACGGCGGCGGTGAGCTGGCGGGCCACGGCGGGGCTGAAGAACGATTCGCCCCGCGCCACGGCCCGGACCGCCTCGCGGAGCTCGGCGGGGGAGGTGTCCTTGCGGAGGTAGCCGTTGGCGCCGGCGCGCACCGCGCCCAGCACGTACTCGGGGTGGTCGTGGACGGAGAGCACCAGGATCCGTACCGCCGGGAGCTTTTCCCGGACCCGCCGGGCCAGCTCCAGCCCGCCGCCGCCCGGGAGGGAGAGATCGAGGACCAGGAGGTCGGGGCGGGTGCGGGCGGCCTGGTCCAGCGCGTCCTCGACGCTCCCGGCTTCCGCCACGACGGGGAGGTCGGCGGCGGCGAGGATGTGACGCACCCCCTCGCGCACCAGTGGGTGGTCGTCCACCAGCATGATGCGCGGTGCGGTCATTGCGACTTCTCCACCGGGAGCTCGATGGCGAGCCGGGCACCGCCGCCGCGCAGGTTCTCCAGCCTGACCGTTCCGCCCAGCGCCGTGATTCGCTCCCGCATCCCGGTGAGTCCCGTATGTTCTTCGGCCGGGCCCGCCTCGCCGCCGAGCCCCCGGCCGTCGTCGTTGATCTCGACGGCCAGCCGCCCGTTCGCCAGCGCCACCCGAACCGTAACGGAGCGGGCCTCCGCGTGGCGGGCGACGTTGGCCAGTCCCTCCTGCACCGCCCGAAAGATGGCCAGCTCGGCTTCGTCGGCGAGTTCGGGGAGCCGGTCGGGGCCGGAGAGTTCGGCCTGGAGGCCGGTGCGGTCGCCGAAGTCGGCCACCAGGGCCCGGAGCGCGGGGAGCAGGCCCAGGTCGTCGAGCAGCGAGGGCCGGAGCGCCTCGGTGACGCTCCGGATGCTGTGCATGCCGTCGTCCACCAGGCCGAGGACACGGTCGAGCCGCGCGGCCTGGTCCGGCTGGATCTCCTCTCGCAGGAGGCCGAGCTGGAGCTTGATGGCGCTCATCACCTGGGCGGTCTCGTCGTGCAGCTCGAGCGAGAGCCGGCGCCGCTCCGCCTCGTGTTGCTGGACCATGCGCGCCGACAGGCGCTCCAGCTCGACACTCCGGCGGGCCAGCTTGCTGGTAAGCTCGGCGTGCTGGAGCGCTGCGCCCACCTGCTGGCCCAGCGCCCGCAGGAATGCCTCGTCCAGCGCGGTGAAGGGATCGCGCGCATCGCCCACGATCACCATGGCCTGGCTCACCATCCGGTCCCGCTCGACGGGAAGCACGGCGGCGAAGGCGAACCGTGCCCCTTCCGGGCCCGGGACGGCCTGGTCGGCCAGGGAGACGGGCCGCCCCCGTTCGACCGCTTCCCGGATGGCCGGCTCGAGGGCCGGGCCGGGCGCGACACCCTCCCAGCCTGCGCAGGCCCCGACACCGCGGGCGAAGCACCCGGCGGTGCGATCGTACATGGCGCTGCCCCGCACACCGGGCAGCGCCAGGGCGCGCCGGAGGAGCGCCTCCAGCACCTCGCTGGACTGGCTCCCCTGCAACTCGCCTGACAGCGCCGCCAGCGCTCGGAGGCCCCGCTCCACGTCCTCCAGCACCAGGAGGAGAATGCCCGCCCCGACCGACAGCTCGAAGCCCAGGTCGAGGTAATAGCCCCACGGGTTCCAGGTCCCTCGCGCCCGAAGCAGCGGATAATCGAGGTGGTGGAGACTCCAGAGCAGGAACCCCACGCCGAGAAAACCCGCCGCACGCGATCCGGTCTGGTGCCGGAACCGGAAAAACACCACGGCGGTCCAGAGTGTGGCCCCGCTCAGGAACGCCACGGCGGGCCAGGCGGCACTGTGGAAATCCTGGAACCGGTAGATCGCGAGGTACGACCAGGCCGGCGGAAAGAGAATCGCCGCGAGATAGTGAGGCCTGAGCCTCGACCGGCGGGAGAAGACCAGCGCGCTCCAGAGGAGCGCCAGCCCGGTCCACCCGGTGACCACCTGGTGGCCGTAGAGCCAGAACCGGTTCTCGGTGCGGAGGAACGTCAGGATGGCGGCGAGTCGGAGCAGGTAGAGGCTCCAGGCCACGGCCCACCAGAGGAAGGCCGGCTTCCGGTAGCGGGCATACAGTACGGCGCAGAGTACCGCGAGCCCGAACGTGCTCGCGGCCTGCAGCAGGGCGGGATGCAGTTCGGTGGTAGCTGTCAGAGGGCCGGTCCAGCCAGCGCCGGAAGGAGGAACATAATCGATCGGGCACCCGGCGGCCCGGGACGCAAGGGCCAGCGTGCGGCGCGGGCGGTGCTATCGGGCGAAGATGGCCGCCGGGTCTCGAAAGGCCTTGAACTCGAGCGCGTTCCCGCTCGGGTC
>JBBIMQ010000058.1:0-11199 GCA_037444345.1 Gemmatimonadota bacterium
CATGCCGCTCGTGGCGGCGCTCGAGGCCGAGCGGGCACCCGAGGCCTGGCGGGAACTGGTGGCGGCGCTGGCCTCGATTGATGCCCCGGAGGCGGGCCAGGCACTGGTCCGGCTCGCGACCCGGAAGCGCGACCTTCTGCGACGGAGCGGCCGCTCGGCGCGCGAGCGGCTGGTCATCGTGCAGGTGCTGGCCTCGGCGGGGACCGCGAGCGCTCGGCACGCGCTGGAACGCATCGCGGCGGAGGACGGAGGCGAGGTGGGAGAGGCCGCCCGGCGGGCCCTGGCACCTCGCTACCCGGAAGGTCCCGCGTAGCCCCCGGCGACTCTCCTCGGGCCCGTTGCCTGTACCTGCTCCGGGCGGAGCGAAGCGGTGCAGGCCCCTCGGGGCAACCGCCGCCTCGCCGCAGTAAGCCCGAGGGAACTTCCCTAACCGCCCAGCGTCAGGCTCTCGACGTGGAGGTTCAGGTGGTGGTTCACGCGGAGGCCTGCGATACCCTCGGTGTCGAGGGCCGAGGCCGGCGCCGCGTAGACCTCCTGATCGTTCACCAGGAAGCGGATCCGATCCCCCCTCACCTCGATCCGCAGGGTATTCTTCACCGGGCCCCTCGGGTCCGCCTGGCGAATCGCCGGACTCGCCTTCCAGTCCGTCACGTCGCTGGTGGCAGCGCCGTGGCGGCGTTTGATCTTGAACTTCCCATCACCCCGAATGATGAAGTAGGTGTAGCGCTGGGTGGGGGCGTCAAGATCCTTTCCGCCGATGAACAGGCCAAAAGCCTCGCGGCGGCTCCCGGGGCCGGGGAACAGGTGGATCGCGGATTGCAGCCGGTAGGCGCCG
Source organism: Gemmatimonadota bacterium (assembly GCA_037444345.1). Classification (GTDB taxonomy): domain Bacteria; phylum Gemmatimonadota; class Gemmatimonadetes; order Gemmatimonadales; family GWC2-71-9; genus JADJOM01. The sequence continues at coordinate 836 of JBBIMQ010000058.1, forward strand.
CGGGCGACGTCCACCCGGCGGTAGAGGATCGCGGCCGGCCCGGTGGTAAGGTGCCAGCCGGGCTCCATGATCTCCATCTTGAGGCGGGCCGGCCCGGCTGCCTCCGTGTCGGCTCGTACCGTCCAGCCGGCGGGCACCTGGCTTTCGCCCGCGGGGAGGGCGGGGCGGGCCGGGTCCTGAGCCCGGAGCACGGTGGGCAGAAGCAGCGCCAGGAGAGCGGTGGAATGGCTCAGCGGGCCCGATCTCACGGGACGCTCGGCCCGGAGGCGAGCCTTGAATGCGAGCCGGCTTCCGGGTATCCTACTCGCCCAGAGGACAAACCGGGTTTCAGAGTCGGACATGGAAATCCTCGGGCGTATCTTCGCGGGCATCGGCGCCGGCGGGATCATCACTGCGCTGGTCGGCGTCTCGCTGCTGATCGGAGTCCTGGTCCACGGGATGATCATCCTGATGGCCGGCAAGGCGATTGACGCCCATCTCCGCAAGAAGGGCCATGAGGTCTGGGAGCCGGGGACGGTGGAGTAATCCCGGTCCCTTGCCTACTCCGGGCCGCTTTCCTCCGGCTTCAGCGCCCTCCGCATCGCCACGTCGTAGTTCTGCTTGAGAGCGGCCAGGAGCTCGCGCAGGGCGCGCGCCTTGGCCTGTTGCCCCCCGCCGCGCCGTGCCAGCATCGCCATCTGCCCCGCCGCGTCGGGCAGCGCCGGGATCTTGAGCTGCGAGCCGCCGGCTTTGATCTCGTCGAGCAATCGGACCAGTTGCCGCACCCCGGCCTCGTCGGTCTGGTTCGAGGCCATTTGCTCGATCAGGGCCTGGACCCGCTGGAGCTTGGGCGCCGCGTTTTGGAGGAACTGCAGCTGTTCCTGCTGCCGGGGAGAGAGTTTCTGGCTCATGCCGAAGATAACGTGAGCTGGAGGATCGGAGTCGGCAAGCGCCCCCGCTCCCGCTTGCCCGGCCGGGGTTCCGGCGTCAGGTTCCCCTGTCTGCTGAAACCGCGCCGCTCGTCCTGCGTCAGGAAATGATCTCCGTGAGCCAGGCGTTCTCGTCAGGTCAAGCGCCGGGCCCGGGGGTGCCAGCGAGGTCGCCATGAAGCTGTCCGACATCTCCATCCGCCGGCCGGTCCTGGCGAGCATGCTGAGCCTGGCGCTGGTGCTCTTTGGCGCCATCGGCTACCTCGAGCTGTCAGTGCGGGAATACCCCGATGTGGACCCCCCCATCATCTCGGTCACCACGATTCTCCCCGGCGCCAATCCTCAGGTCGTGGAGAGCGCGGTCACGGACATCCTGGAGGAGGAACTGTCCACGGTTCCGGGCCTCAGGACCCTCACGAGCAGCAGCGCGGAGGAGCGGAGCAACATCACCCTGGAGTTCACGCTCGACCGGCCGGTGGAGGACGCCGCGCAGGACGTGCGGGACAAGGTCTCCCGAGTTCGGGGCCGCCTCCCGGAAGACATCGAGGAGCCGGTGATCGCCAAGCAGGAGGCGGACGCGCAGCCTTTTCTCTGGCTCGCGCTGTCGGGAGCCAACTACGACCTGCTCCAGCTGTCGGACGTCGCGGATCGCATCGTGAAGAAGCGGTTGCAAAGCCTCCCGGGAGTGGGCCGGGCGTTCATCGGTGGGGAGCGGCGCTACTCGATGCGGGTCTGGCTTTCGGCCTCCGCCCTCGCGGCGCGCGGCCTCACCGTGCAGGACGTGGAAGCCGCGATCCGGAGTCGCAACGTCGAGATCCCGGCCGGACGGATCGAGTCGGAGCGGCGGGAGTTCACGGTTCGGTCGCTGGGCGAGTTGAAGACCCCGGAGGAGTTCGCGGAACTCACCGTGGCGAGCCCCAACGGTATCCTGGTGAAGCTCAAGGATTTGGGCCGGGTGGAACTGGGGGCGGAGAACGAGCGGAGCGCGCTCAGGTTCAAGGGGAACACCGCGGTGGGCGTCGGGATCGTCCGCCAGTCCAAGGCCAATCTGATCGAGGTGGCCGACCGGGTGCGGGCGGCGCTCCCCTCGATTCAGGCCCAGCTTCCGCCCGGCATCAACCTGGAGGTGGCGTACGACGGGTCCATCTTCGTGCGCCGCTCGATTCAGGAGGCCCAGGAATCGCTGGTGATCGCCGCGGTGCTGGTGATTCTCATCATCTTCGTGTTTCTGCGGAACCTGCGGGCGACGGTCATTCCGGGGCTTGCGATCCCGGCCTCCATCGTCGCGACGTTCGCGGTGATGTACTTCCTGGGGTTCTCGATCAACAACCTGACCTTGCTGGCGCTCACGCTTGCCATCGGGATCGTGGTGGATGACGCGATCATCGTGCTGGAAAACGCGTACCGCCACCAGGAGGAACTGCACGAGGACCCCCTGGCGGCGGCCACCAACGGCACCCGAGAGATCGCGTTCGCGGTCATCGCCACCACCATTTCGCTGGTCGCGGTGTTCACGCCGCTTGCGTTCCTCAAGGGGAATACCGGGCGGTTGTTCAACGAATTCGGGATTGCGGTGGCGGGCGCGGTGATCATTTCGGGGTTCGTGGCGCTCACGCTCACTCCGATGCTCTGCGCCCGGATTCTGCGGGTGCCGCCCCGGCACGGGGTGCTCTATCGGACACTGGAGCGGGGCTTCGACCGCCTCGCAGCCGGCTACGCCCTGGCCCTGAGAGCCGCCCTGCGGCACCGGGGGGTCGTGGTCGCGACGACGGGGCTCGTTGCCCTGCTCGCGGTGGTCGTGTTCCGGGCCCTCAAGCGCGAGTTCGTCCCTCCCGAGGACCGTGGGTTCTTCTACACCATCACCCTGGCCCCCGAGGGCTCCACCCTGGCCTACACGGACCAGTATCAGCGCCGGCTGGAGGCCATCTTGGCGCGGACCGCGGACATCCGGAACTACTTCAGCGTGGTCGGGGGCGTCATGGGGGCCCCGAACCGCGGGATCCTCTTCGCCCGGCTCACCGACTGGAGCGAACGCGACCGGCAGGTGAAGGACATCATGGCCGAGGTGCAACCCCAGTTCTTCGGGGTGCCCGGGGTGCTGGCCTTCGCGACGAACCCGCCGGCCTTCGGCTTTGGTCCGCCGGTGCAATTCGTCATCCAGCATCCGGATTTCGACCAGCTCACCCGGGGCATGGACGCGCTCATGGCGAGGGCCCGCCAGGTGAAAGGCCTGATCAACATCAACACCGCCCTCCGGGTGAACAAGCCGGAGCTCACGGTAGAGTTCGATCGCGACCGGGCCGAGGACCTGGGAATTCCGGTGCGCGACGTGGCCGGCACGCTCCAGACGCTGCTCGGCGGGCGACGGATCAGCACGTTCACCCGCGAGAACCAGGGCTACGACGATAGCGCGCCGCGGGTGCCGGTGGAACGGGCCACGCCGAGTTACATGAGCGGGCTCTACGGCCGGGGGCGGGAGGGCGCGGTGGTCCAGCTGCGCGCGGGGGCGCGGGTCCGGGAGGGGGTGGGGCCGAGCCAGCTCAACCACTTCAACCGGATCCGTTCCGCGACCATCTCGGCCAGCCTGGTTCCGGGCTTCACGCTGGGGGAAGCGATTGACACGCTCCGCGCCATCGCCGCTGAAGTGCTCCCCAAGGGCAGCACCACGGCCCTGGCGGGGGAATCGCGGGAGCTGGAGGAGTCGGGCGCCTCGCTCTACTTCGCGTTCGTGCTGGCGCTGGCCGTGGTGTACATGGTCCTGGCGTCTCAGTTCGAGTCGCTGGTGCACCCCTTCACCGTGCTGCTGGCGGTGCCGCTCGCGGTCACCGGAGCCCTGGTGACCCTGCTCCTGTTCGGCTCCACGATCAACCTCTATAGCCAGATCGGGATGATCCTGCTCATCGGTCTCGTGACCAAGAACTCGATTCTGCTGGTGGAGTACGCCAACCAGCTCCGGGCCCGGGGGTTCGAGGCGCTGGACGCGGCGCTCGAGGCCGGCCGGATCCGACTGCGGCCTATCCTCATGACCTCGGTCTCCACGATCATGGGCGCCCTGCCGATCGTGCTTTTGCTGGGAGCCGGCTCCATCAGCCGGCGGCCCCTTGGCTACTCGATCGTCGGGGGGATCTTGGTTTCGACCGTGCTGACCCTGGTCGTGGTGCCTACCGTGTGGCTGATCTTCGAGCGCCTGAGGGCTCGGGCTCCCGTGCCTTCGCTTGCCCCGGAACCGGCGGGGGAAGCCCGGTGATCGGGGCGGCTCTGCTCCTGGCCCAGCTCGCCACCCAGCCGCCCGGCGCCCCCGCCCTGTCGCTCTCCCCGGCCGCCGGTGTGGTCCCGGACAGCGGCTCGATCCCGATGATCACGCTGGCCGAGGCCCTAGAGCGCGCGGTCCGGCTCAACCCCGAGTATGTGCGCGCGGTAGGCCAGGTGGGGGACGCCGAGTGGGGCCGGCGGGCGGCCCGGCTGGCCTTCCTGCTTCCGGCCGTGACCGCCAACCTCGACTATACCAAGTATTCCACGCGGTTCTTCAATATCGGCACCGGGTCGCTGGTCTCGACCTCGGTGGTGGGGCGGCTCGATGCCCGCTACGAGATCCTGAGTGCCCGGAAGCTCACCGAGCTGGCGCGCACCCAGGCCGAACTCGATGCCGCCCAGGCGACCGAAGCCCAGGCGCGTTTCCAGGCCGCTCTGCTGGTCGAGTCAGCCTATTACGCCGTGCTGGCGGACCGGGAATTCACCAGGGTGGCCGAGAACCGGGTGGCCCGGGCTGAGGAGCAGCTCAAGGCTGCCCGCGCGCTGGTGACGTCCGGTGCCGCCGTGCAGACCGACTCGCTGCAAGTGATGCTCGAGCTCAACCGCGCCGAGGTGGGGCTACTCCAGCAGCGCTCGAACCTGCGGGTGTCGCAACTCGAGCTGGGGCGCCGGGTGGGGCTGCCCGGCGCGGTGGACGCCGCCCCGCTGGACACCCTGGTGCCGCGGCCCCTGCCACTTTCGGTCGAGGCGGCCATCGCGCAGGCGGTGGCCCAAGGCCCGGAGTACCGGGTGGCACGGGCGCGGGAGCGGGCGGCGGAGGCGTTCCTCCGGGGCCGCCGGGGCGCCTATCTGCCGACCCTCGCCCTAAGCGGGGCGCATACCCGGTTCGACGATCACGTCTTTCCCAGCGCGCGGAATGTCTCCTCCCTCACGCTGCCGCTCAACTATCCGCTCTGGAACAATGGCGATCGGGAGATCCAGCTCTCGCAGGCCCGCACTGATCGTGACGTGGCCCGGGCCATCCGGGCCGACCTGGAGCGGGCCGCGGCCCGCGATGTGACGGCCGCCTACGAGGCCTATGAAACCGCCCGGGCGCGGTTCGGGCTGGCGGAAGCGGCCCGCGGCGTGGCCCAGGAGAATTACCGGGTGCAAGAGACCCGCTATCGCGCCGGAGCCACCACGGTGCTCGACTTGCTGGAGGCGCAGCTCGCGCTCACCCAGGCTCAGGCCGACCTGGTGGATGCCCGGTTCAGTGCGCGCCTGGCGCTGGCCGCGCTCGAGGCGATGTTAGGCACGCGGCTCTTCCAGAGCGAGGGAGGCGGCTCGTGATCGGACGGTACGGTTGGGTGCTGGTGGGGCTGGTGGTCCTGGCTGCCTGCAAGGGGAGCGACGCGCGCGGCGAGCCGGCCGGGGGCGGGGGTGGGGCCGCTGCCCCCGGACTGCCGGTCGAGGTGGCCCGGGCTCGCGAGGATACGGTGGTGGACGCCCTCCAGGCGGCCGGGCAGGTGGAAGCGCTGCAGTCCATCGAGGTCCGGCCGGAGATCGAGGGCCGGATCGTGGCGATCCTGATGCGCGAAGGGGCGGAGGTACAGGCGGGCGAGCCGCTCTTCCGCATTGACGACGCCGAGCTCAAGGCCCAGGTGGAACGGGCAGCCGCCGAGCGCGACCTGGCCCGCCAGGCGCTGGAGCGCACCCGGCTCCTGGTGAGCCAGAATGCCGCGTCCTCCGCCGACCTGGAACGCGCCGAGGCCGCCGCCCGGAGCGCCCAGGCGGGGTACGACCTGCTGCGGGTGCGGCTGGAGCGTACGGTGGTGCGGGCCCCGTTCGCCGGGGTGGTGGGCCAGCGCCGCGTCAGCCTGGGCGACTACGTCACCACCAGCACCGACCTCGCCCCCCTCAGCACGGTGGACCCGCAGCGGGTGGCCTTCTCGGTACCGGAGCGCTATGCGACCGCGGTGCGGCGCGGCCAGTCGGTGGAGTTCCGAGTGGCCGCCCTCCCCGGAGAGACCTTCACCGGCAAGGTGGACTTCGCGAGCCCGGTCGTCGAGCTGCCGGCCCGGACCATCCTGGTCAAGGCGCTCGTGCCGAACCGGCGGCGGCTGCTCCAGCCGGGCATGTTCGTCGAGGCGCGGCTCGCGATCGGCATTCGGCCCCGGGCGACGATCGTCCCGGAAGAAGCGATCCTCGCGCTGCAGGGGAAGTTCTATGTGTGGGTGGTGCAGGACGGCAAAGCGACCCGGCGCGAAGTGACCCTGGGCGTCCGATCACCGGGCCAGGTCGAGATCACGAGCGGGGTCTCTGCCGGCGAAGCCGTCGTGGTGGGGGGGCTCGAACTGCTCCAGGAGGGCGCGCCCGTCAGTGCCACGGAGATCCCACCCCGGCCCCCTGCTGGGGGAGATCGCCCCCCTGCGGATACCGCCAGGCCGTAAGGCTCTGGCCGCGCAGGAGCCTGCCCAGGAGGCCGCGGGATCGGTCCGGGACCGGCCGGACGAGAGCGAGAGGGTCTCCGCTGGCCGCTCGGCGCCCCGACGAGCCGTTCACCCGTCCGGGCGAGGGCGAGAGCGCCTGGCAGCCGGCTAGAGCAACCCGGACTTGGCGGCCTGCCAGAGCTTGGTCAGCCGGTCGAAGCCGTCCTGCAGGATCTCCACCTGCTGGGGACTGGGACTGGCGGACAGCGCGGTCTCCAGTTCCCCGACGATGCGGAGCATCTCCCGTCGGCCGGTCCGCTCGCACTCGGCACGAATCTCGAGCAACTTCTTGCCGATTTCGGCCCGCATGGCCTCGTCGTGCGGCACCTGCCAGAGATAGGCGGCGGCGTCGCGGCCGCTCACGCAAAGCTCGCCCAGCCGATCCATCAAGGGAAACGGGGGGCGCTGTCCCGAGTCCAGCATGAGTGCGTTCATCTTACACCTCCCAAGCCATTCGCGGCATCCCGCGGCGCTGGCGAAGAGCAGCAAGGACCGCGCCGCGGCGGGCGGGCCCGTGCCTCACCGGTATCGCCGGTCACACTGGCGGCGTGACCGGTTGCGGCGTCTTCGGGCTCTCGCCCTTGTCTCGCTGATCGGGCCGGCCGCTCTGGCCCAGTCCACCCGCCCCGAGTTCAGCGGCGGGAGGGAGACCTCGTCGTACGCTGACGTGCTGGCATTTCTCGACTCGCTCCAGCGCGCGGCGGCCGGGATCCGGGTCGGGTATCTTGGCCCGAGCCCCGAGGGCCGGGCCATCCCCTACGTCGTGGCCGCTCGCCCGATGGTGGACGGCCCTGCCGAGGCACACCGGAGCGGCAAGCCGATCGTGTACGTGCAGGGCAACATTCACGGGGGCGAGGTCGAGGGGAAGGAGGCGGCGCTGATGCTGCTGCGCGATCTCACCCGCGGCCCCCTGCGCCCCCTGCTCGACAGCGTCATCGTGCTGGCGGTCCCGATCTACAACATTGACGGGAACGAGCGCCTGGCGCCGGCAGAGCGCAACCGGCCCGGACAGAATGGCCCGGCGGTGGTGGGATCCAACCTGAACGGGCAGGGCCTGAACCTGAACCGGGACTATGTCAAGCAGGAAGCTCCGGAAACCCGTGGTTCGCTCGCGCTGATTGCACGCTGGGACCCGGACATCTCATTGATCTCCACACCACCAACGGCAGCTACCACGGCTACGCGCTCACCTACGCCCCGGGCCTCAACCCGAACTCCGGGCCGGCGAACGAGTATGCGCGGGCGCGGTTTCTTCCCGAGATCCGCGAGCGCATGCGGCGCCGCCACCGCCTGGAGACGTTCTGGTACGGGAACTTCCGGAACCAGCACCCCGATTCGCTGGCGCTGGGCTGGGAGACCTACGACGCCCGGCCCCGCTTCGGAACCAACGCGATGGGGATGCAGGGCCGGATAGCCATCCTGAGCGAGGGGTACAGCAACAACTCGTTCAGCGAGCGCATCGCGGCCACCTACAGCTTTCTGCGCGAGATCCTGAGCCTCGCCGCGGAGGAGCGAGCCCGGCTGAAGGCGGTGGTGGCCGCCGCAAGACTGTGGCGGCCTGACTCCATTGCGATCCGCTCGGTTCTGGCCCCGCCGGTCATGCAGGAGGTGGTCGCCGAGATCACCGAGGAGCAGGGCCAGGGGGGCGGCGGCTTCGCCCGGCGGCGCCGGACGGGCATCTTCCGCTCCATCCGAATGCCGGTCTACGATCGCTTCGCCCCGGCCCTGCAGGTGGCGCGACCCGCGGCCTACCTGCTGCCTCCCTGGCGGCCGGACCTCGCCGAGCTGCTCCGGCGCCATGGGGTCGTGGTGGAGCGGTTGAGCGCGCCGTGGCGCGGACCGGTGGAGGGGTTCGGGGTGGACAGCGTCGAGGTAGCCGGGCAACCCTTCGAGGGGCACCGGCCCGTTGCCGTCTCGGGGCGCTGGGTACCCCGGGAGGCCGAGATCGGTGCCGGCTGGTACTACGTGACAACCGACCAGCGGCTGGGGGTGTTCGCCGCCTATCTCCTCGAGCCCGCCTCGGAGGACGGCTTCGCGACCTGGAATTTCCTGGACCGCGAGCTGGGCCCCGGGCGCGAGGCGCCGATCCTGCGGGTTCGCCAGCCCGTGGCGGCGCCGATGGTCCTGACCGACTGAGGGAGGGCAAACGCCATGCTCGAGCCGGGCGATCGGGCCCCGGGATTCGCCCTGGAAAGCGACAGCGGCGAGCGCGTCACCCTGAATCGGTTCCGGGGCCGGACCGTGGTGCTCTATTTTTACCCCAAGGACGATACCAGCGGCTGCACCACCGAGGCGTGCGAGTTTCGCGATCACTGGAAGGCGGTGCAGGAAGCGGGCGCGGTCGTGCTCGGCGTCTCGCCGGACAGCGTCGCCTCGCACCGCAAGTTCAAGGCGAAGCATCGGCTTCCGTTCCCGTTGCTCTCCGATCCGGATCACCGAGTGGCCGAAGCCTACGGCGCCTGGGGCGAAAAGACGCTCTACGGGCGGAAATACCAGGGCATCCTGCGCACCACCTTTTTGATCGACCGGGACGGCCGCATCGCGCGGATCTTCCCCAGGGTCAAGCCGAAGGGTCACGCGAGCGAGGTGCTGGCCGCGCTGCGGGAGCTGGGGTGAGGCCGCCGCTGCCAGGCGTTCTCGCGGTGCTGAGCTGGACGCCGCTCGCCGCTCAACGCCCCGGCACGATCGAGCTCGGCGTATTCGCGCGGTATACCCGCTTCGACCACGCCACCGGACCCTTTCGGGCTCGGGCCGGGGTGGGCGGGCGGCTGGGGGCCGTCGTGCTGCCAGATCTGGCGCTCGAGGGGGAAGTGTCGTACACGACGACCCGCTCGCGGGCGCAGGACTTGATCCGCTACGTCCCGATTCACGCCCGGCTGGTCTACCATGCCCCCTTGAGCACGGGATACGTCCTGCTACTCGGCGGGGGCTATACCCGAACCCTCTTTCGCTCGGCCTATCGCGAGACCAGCGATGGCGCGGGCGGCGTGCTGGGATTCCGGATCGGCGCGGGTCCGGCGACGATCCGCCTCGAGGGAACGGCGGATTTCATCGTGAATCCCGAGACCGCCAGGGGCACCCAGGTGGCCGGGGCGACCCGGAAAAGCCGCAACTGGCATCTCGGCGCCCAGGCCGGGCTCTCGTTTTTCCTGGGCCGGGGCCGGGCCGGATGGGCCGACCGCGACCGGGACGGGGTGGGCGATTCGTTCGATCTCTGTCCCGCGAGCCCCCCCGGCCCCCGCGTAGACCGGAGCGGCTGCCCGCTCCCGGCTGACAGCGACGGCGATGGGGTCGCAGACCCGCTCGACCAGTGTCCCGCAACACCGGCCGGCAAGCCGGTGGACCAGAGCGGATGTCCGCCTTCGCCGGCCCCCCCTCGCGTCGAGGGCGGCGAGATCGGCGAGGACCCCGACCGCTGTTCCGCCCCCTCGGGCGCGGGAGAGCTCCCGGACGGCTGCCTGCTCGATCGCGACGGGGATGGCGTGGCCGACCGCGAGGACCGCTGCCCCGGGACGGAGCCCGGGGTCCCGGTGGATCGGGTGGGATGCCCGCGGTCTCCCGAGGAGCGGCCTGGGCTGGTCCTGGAGCGTGTGCGCTTCGCGCCGAACAGTGCGGCACTGGACGTTGAGGCACAGGCGATTCTGGCCCGCGTCGCCGCGTCGCTCGTGGCCCACCCTGAGGTCACGGTGTAGATCTAGGGCCACGCCGACACCACTAAAACACACGTGTACAACCT
>JBBIMQ010000059.1:0-11135 GCA_037444345.1 Gemmatimonadota bacterium
GGCCGCCAGCCGGCTCAACGCCACCCTCCACTGGTCGCCGGCCCTGCTCGAGCGCTACGCCGAGCGGGTGGACGAGCTGCCCGCCGCGGCCCGCGCCAGGCTGCCGCTGGCGGGCGTGCCGATCGCGGTCAAGGACAACATCGTCACCACCGATCAGCCGACGACCTGCGCCTCGCGGATCCTCGAGGGATACGTCTCGCCGTACAACGCCACGGTGATCGAAAAGCTGCTCGCGGCGGGCGCGATCATCGCCGGCAAGACCAACCTCGACGAGTTCGCCATGGGCTCCTCCACCGAACACTCGGCCTACGGGCGGGTCCTCCACCCGCTGGACCCCAGCCGGGTCCCGGGCGGGTCCTCCGGTGGGTCGGCCGCGCTGGTGGCAGCGGGCGTGGTCCCCGCAGCCCTGGGATCGGAGACGGGGGGCTCGGTGCGTCAGCCGGCCAGCTTCTGCGGGATCGTGGGGGTGAAACCGACCTACGGGCGCGTGAGCCGCTACGGACTCGTGGCCTTCGGCTCGTCGCTCGACCAGGTCGGGGTGTTCGGCCGCACCGTGGACGATGCAGCCCGAGTCCTGGCGGTGATCAGCGGCCACGATCCGAACGAGGCCACCTCGGCCCCCCGGCCGCCCCTCGAGCTGGAACCACCGCGCTCGGACCTCCGGGGGCTCACCTTCGGGATGCCGCGGGAATACTTTCCGGCCGACCTGGACGGCGCCGTCCGCGCGGCCCTCGATCACACGGCGCGGCTGATCGAGCAGCTGGGCGGCACCGTAAAGGAGGTGAGCCTGCCGCACACCCGCTACGCGGTGCCGACCTATTACATCGTCGCGCCAGCCGAGGCGGCGGCCAATCTGGCGCGCTACGACGGGGTGCGCTACGGCCCCCGCCACGTCGGGCCCGAGGGCGACGTGCGGGCCCTCTACCGGGCCACCCGCGGCAAGGGGTTCGGCCCTGAAGTGAGGCGCCGCATCTTGGTCGGCACCTACGTGCTGAGTTCCGGCTACTACGAGGCGTATTATCGGAAAGCCCAGCAGGTCCGGGCGCTTCTCGCCCAGGACTTCCGGCTGGTCTTCGAGCGTGACCGGGTGGACCTCCTCCTGACCCCGACGGCTCCCACCCCGGCGTTCCGGGCCGGGGAGAAGATCGAGGATCCGGTCGCCATGTATCTGGCGGACATCTTCGTCTGCTCGGCGAACCTCGCGGGTCTGCCAGCGCTGAGCCTGCCGGTGGGCCGGACCGCCGGTCTCCCCATCGGGGCCCAGCTTATCGGGCCGATGTTCGACGAGGCCCGGATGCTGTCCGTCGCCGCCGCCCTCGAAGCGGTGCTCGATCCGACCCGGGAGGTGCGCTGATGTCCTGGGAAACGGTGATCGGGCTCGAGGTGCACGTACAGCTCCTCACCCAGTCGAAGATGTTCTGCGGCTGCGCCAACCGGTTCGGGGCCCCGCCCAATACCCTGGTCTGTCCGGTCTGCCTGGGCCTGCCGGGGGCGCTCCCGGTCCCCAACCGGCGGGCGGTCGAGCTGGCCACCCAGGCGGCTCTGGCGCTCGGCTGCACCATCCACCACCGGAGCCTCTTTGCCCGGAAGAACTATTTCTATCCCGATCTGCCCAAGGGCTACCAGATCTCCCAGTTCGAGGAGCCCCTGTCCACAGGGGGGGGCATGACGATCGAATCGCCCGAACGGGGGCGGATCCGCATCGGAATCACCCGGCTCCACCTGGAGGAGGACGCCGGCAAGTCGCTCCACGACCGGCTCCCCGGCAAGACGGCTGTTGATCTCAATCGCTGCGGGGCGCCGCTCATCGAGATCGTGAGCGAGCCCGACCTGCGGAGCCCGGCCGAGGCCCGGGCCTATCTCACCGCCCTCAAGCAGATTCTCCGCTATTGCCGGGTGAGCGACTGCAACATGGAGGAAGGGAGCCTCCGGGTGGACGCCAACGTGTCCGTGCGGCGCGCCGGGGAGACCACCCTCGGGACCAAGACCGAGGTGAAGAACATGAACTCCTTCGCCAACGTGGAGCGGGCGCTCGCGGTGGAGCGCGATCGCCAGATCCGGGTGCTCGAGGGGGGAGGGACGGTGGAGCAGGTCACGATGCTCTTCAACGCCGCCACGGGCGAGGTGGCACCCATGCGGTCCAAGGAGGAGAGCCACGCCTACCGCTATTTCCCCGACCCCGATTTGCCGCCGCTGGTGCTCACCCGGCAGTTCATCGAGGAGCAGCGGGCCGCGCTCCCCGAGCTGCCCGACGCGAAGCGGGAGCGGTTCATGGCGAGCTATGCCATCCCCGCCTACGACGCGGCGGTACTGGCCGCGGAACGGGAGATCGCCGACTACTTCGAGGCCGTGGTCCGGGCCGGCGCGGAGCCCAAGGCGGCGGCCAACTGGATCATGACCGACGCGATCCGCGACTACAACGAGAGCGGGCGGTTCCCGGTCTCGCCCGACCGCCTCGCCGCGCTCATCGACCTCGTGAAGCGGGGCGTGGTCAGCCATCAGGCCGCCAAGCGGGTCTTCGCCGAGCTGGGGAGCGACCCCGACTCGCCACAGGCCGTAGCCGAGCGGCTCGGCCTGATTCAGGTGGGCGATGCCGAGGCGATCGGGGCCTGGGTGGACGAGGTCCTGGCCGCCAACCCGAAGGAAGTGGAACGATACCGGGCGGGGGAGGCCAAGCTGCTGGGCTTCTTCACCGGACAGGTCATGAAGCGGAGCCAGGGGAAGGCGGACCCCAAGCGGGTGGGTGAGGTCTTGCGGGGGAAGTTGGGAGGGTAGGGCAGGCTCCACGAGGGGGCAGCGGAACAACCAGGTCAGGGGGGCAACAGCCGTGAGGGCTCAACTCAACTTTGTCCGGCAACAGGGCTTCCCGGAGGCCACCAGTGACGGGGGCGGCGTCCGGTATGCCGCCTTGATGTTCCAGCCCCGCCTGGTCGGCATCTTGGTGCCGATTGGTCTGGCACTGCAGGAGGGGGCTTTTTTCCTCGGTCTTGGGGTGCTTCTCTGGTGGAACGCGGCGTTCCCGCGGCTCAACCCATTCGACGCCCTGTACAACCGGCTGGTGGCGAACCCCAGGGGCATGCCGCGGCTCGAACCGGCTCCGCCGCCGCGCCGCTTTGCCCAGGGGATGGCGGGGACCCTCATGGTGGGGATCGGGCTCTCGCTGCTGGCCGGCTGGCGTGGCCTGGCGTGGTCCCTCGAAGCCGTGCTGGTCCTGGCGCTCGGCGCCCTGATCGTGGGGCGCTTCTGCCTGGGTTCCTACCTGTATCTGCTCCTTACCGGCCGGGCCGAGCTGGCGAACCGGACCCTGCCGTGGTCCGCCAGCTAGACCTGCGGGTCAGATTTCCCGGCGAGGGCGGGCAGGCCCGCGGGGGGCGAGGCTCGATCGTGGCGGCGCGCTAGGACCCGGCGTCGGCCGCTGCCCGTGTTCCCGGCTCGCCCAGGAGCGCGAGCACGCTCTCCGGATCCAGCGTGAGGGCCCCGTAGCGCATCACCCAGTGGAGATGCGGGCCCGTGACGCGGCCGCTCTGTCCCACGGCGCCGATCACCTGGCCCCGCTCCACGATCTCTCCCGGCCGGACATCGGCCCGGCTCAGGTGGAAATAGGCGCTGGTCAGACCGCCGCCGTGATCGAGATAGATCACCTTCCCTGCGAGATAGAAGTCCGCCACCAGCGCGACGCGGCCGCGGTTGGCCGCGTAGACCGGATCGCCCAGGCGGCCGGCGAAGTCGGTGCCGAGGTGGCGGCTCACGATGCGGCCGTTGAACCGGCGAGCGGTGCCGTAGGGGCTGGTGATCCGGCCCGGCCGGGGCTGGATGAAGGGTTGGTCCCACCGAGGTGGAGCATCGTGCGCCGCACGGGAAACCTCGCGGGCGAGCGCGTTCTCGCGTGCGATCCGGACCCGCGCTGCGCTGTCGGGCTCAGCCATCCGCGGCGGCACCCGCAGAGTCTCTTCTCGGTAGGAGCCGGGCTGGACCTTCAGCGCCACGCGAAGCGTGTCCACCGGACCGGCGGCGCGGTGGAGTACCAGGACGGCCTCGAGACTGTCGCCCCCGGCGAAAGGAACGCCGAACAGGCTCCGCCAGGTGAGGCCATCGGAGCTTTCGAGATGTAACGGTTCGCCGCCGATGGTCCCGGCGAGCGCCATCACCGGCTCGCCGCCCGGCGTCACCGAGAGCCGAGCCAGGGCACCTCGTGTCGGGATCAGGGGCTCGGTCGCCACCACCGTCTGCCCCCGCGCGCCCGCGGCGACGCCGAGCGCGGCCAGGAGAACGAGCGGAAGAAGCGGAGCGGGACTCATCCCGCCTTGCCGCGAAGCCGCCTGCGCCGCCGCTGCGGGGCCCGCGCCTCCCAGGGTCGCGCCACGTTCGCCTGGGGCCAGAAGGTGAGCGGCCGGACCGGGAGCCCGAAGTGCTGGTCCGCCACCGCGCGCAGGCGTTCCGCGTCCTTCCACGCGCCGGCGAGCAGTGCCTCCCGACGCATCGCCTTGGCTCGCCGCAGAGGCTCCTCCCCCGAGGGATCCAGCCGCCGGGGCTCGGCGTCCTCCGGCCGGGCCAGGAGATCCATGACGAACTCGAACGAGAGCGAGAGGTGGCGCTCCACCTCGACCACCGGCAGGTCCCAGCGACTGGCCTGCTCTGCCACCTGAAACGCCCGGTGCCAGCCCTGGGTTTCGGTGAGGTGCACCAGCCCCCGGAAGAGCCGCCGATTGGTGCGCACGCTGAAGATGGTGGGCGCGAGGATGGCATCCAGATGGGCGTCGGCGGGTCCGTGGTCCAGAAGGATGATCTCCTTGGCGGTGCGGGCGTAGCTGTCGCCGAGCGGGGTCTCGAAGCGGCTTTCCCAGTACGAATGACCGAAGCCACTGGTCGAACTGGTCAGCACGAGCTGACGCGGCACGAAGAAGTTGTGGGCCACCACGTCGGCGGCGAGGTGGCACAGGTAGCCCAACCCGAAGGCCCGGAGCGCGTCACTGGAAGCGCGATCGTAGATCTCCTGGCCCACGTGCCAGGCGTGGCAGTGGCGGCCAACCGGGGCGTATTTCTTGGCGATGGACGAGTCGGCGGCGATGTTGCCGTAGAGGAAATCGAACGGGAACGCCCGCAGCAGGTCCGCGACCGCCGCCGGCAAGGCGGGGAGGTTGGCGAGGACCGCCTCGCCCAGGTAGACATGGGTGCCCGGGGTCCAGGCCAGGAGCGGGGCGGGGACCAGGCAGAGCACCAGGAGCGCCGCGCCCAGGGCGGGGAGCAGGGGCCGCAGTCTCAACGGCGTCGCCTGCCTCCCATCAGCCGGCGCAGGCGGGAGTACCAGCCGTGGCCGGTGCGGAAGGTTCGCAGCGTCGTCGCCACGTCGAGCGCGGTCTCCTCGATTTCCCCTTCGAGCACCTCGTAGACGGCGTCGAGGTTGGCCAGCCGGTCGCGCAGCGCCTCCCGCAACCGGCGGCTGGCGCGGGCTACCTGCTCGGCTTCCTCGCTCAGCACCGTGACCAGGCGGCGGCCGTCGTTGGAGATGGCCGAGACCGCCGTCATGGCAGGGGACAAGTCCTGGCGCAAGCTCTCCATCACGCGATGGAGCTGCTGGAGTTCGCGGGCGGCCCGGCGGGACGCGGCGACCGCCGCGGCGGCGATCGCCACGAAGCTCAACGCGATGATCGCGAGCGCGATCGCCACGGTGGGCCCGACCCAGCCAGGAGTGGTGGCCTGGAGCTGTAGGAGCACGCCAGTAAACTACTTGCGGCTTGACGCTAACACCAAGCGTCATGACCTTTGGCCATGCCTCCGCGCTTCCTCGTCAAGGGCGGCCGCCCGCTCCACGGTACGGTACGGCCGGCCGGGAACAAGAACGCCGCCCTGCCCATTCTCGCCGCCACCCTGCTCGCCGACGGGCCGCTCGAGCTGAGCAACCTGCCTCGAATCGGCGAGGTCGAGACCATGCTGGCACTGCTGGCAGATCTCGGCGCCACGGTCGAGTGGACCGGCCCCAACGCCGTGCGGGTGGATGCGCGGGACGCCCGGCCCAAGCCGCTCGATCCAGCGCTCTGCGCCCGGATCCGAGCCTCGATCCTCCTGGCCGGACCGCTCCTGGCCCGGTTCGGGCGGGTCACGATGCCGCCCCCGGGCGGCGACGTGATCGGGCGGCGGCGGGTGGATACTCACTTCCTCGCGCTGGAACAGCTCGGTGCCGACCTCGCGCTCGGGGCCAACTATGAGCTCGAGGCGCGGCGCCTGGAGGGCACCGAGATCTTTCTCGACGAGCCGAGTGTCACGGCGACCGAGAACGCGCTCATGGCCGCGGTGATGGCGCGGGGCCGTACGGTGCTCCGCAACGCCGCGGCCGAGCCTCACGTGCAGGACCTGGCCCGCCTGCTGGTCGCGATGGGCGCCTCCATCGAGGGCATCGGCAGCAATACCTACGTCATCGAGGGAGGGCGGCCGCTGCGGGGCTGCGCCTTCAGCGTCGGTCCCGACCACATCGAGGTGGCGAGCTTCATCGGCCTCGCCGCGGTCACCAACGGCCAGCTCACGATTGATGGGGTGCGGCCCGACGATCTCCGGGCCACACTGCTCGGGTTCGAGCGCCTCGGCGTACGCCCGCGCCTGGACGGAACCCGGCTCGTCGTGGACCAGGGACAGGAACGCCGCGTCCGGCCCGATCTGGGGGGGCACGTGCCCAAGCTGGAGGACGGGCCCTGGCCCGCCTTCCCGGCCGACGCCATGTCCATCGCGATCGTCACCGCGACCCAGTGCCAGGGGATGCTGCTCGTTTTCGAGAAGATGTTCGAGTCGCGACTCTTTTTCGTGGACAAGCTGATCGGCATGGGCGCCCGCATCGTGCTCTGCGATCCGCACCGGGCGGTAATCGCGGGGCCTTCGCCCCTGCGAGGCGGCGTGGTCGAGTCGCCCGACATTCGGGCCGGGATGGCGATGCTCCTCGCCGCCCTGTGCGCCGAGGGCAAGAGCACCATCCACAATATCGGGCAGATCGAGCGGGGCTACGAGGCCATTGACACCCGGCTCCGCGCCCTCGGCGCCGACATCGAACGAGCGGACTGACCAGGCCCGAGCCGATACCCGCCGCCATAGCCCGCCCCCGGGGGGGGGCGAGGTCTCGCTCGACTGCGGAAAGCTGGGAGGCGCTCGAGCGCTCGGCCACCGGATGGTGGATCACCTCCTCGACTGGCTGGCGGCGGACCGCGAACGGCCGGTGCGGGGGCCCATCCCCGTCACCGTGGTTCCGCGTGGACGGCGCGTCCGGGGCCTGGCCCGGGCGGCGGGCGGATGCGCTGGCGTTCGACCTGCACCAGTGGGTGAGCCTGCGGGTTCGAGGCCGGCGCGGTGCCGGGGCGTGACCGGAAAGCCCACTGGCAGAGCCTCGCGCTCGACTCCGATTATCTTGCCTTGGGCCACCGGGGGCGCGCCGCCGGCCCGAACGGGATGGACGACTTGGGCATCCCACTGTCGCGCGGCTTCGGGGCGCTCAAAACCTGGCTCTGCTTCAAGGCCTGGGGACTGGAGTGCTACGCCCAGGCGATCGCGCCAAACATCGCGCAAGCGCGCTACCCGGCCCACGTCAACCACCGGAGCCGGCGCGAAGACTTCGACCTCCGGGTCGCGGAGGTTCGGCGGCTCGGGTCGGAGCTGGTGGCCAAGGGATGGTGACGGCCGTGGACAAGCTCAGACTGCCTGATGCCGAATGGCGGGCCAGGCTGACCAGGAAACAGTACGAGGTGACGCGCCGCCGGGGAACGGAGCGGCCCTTTACCGGTGCTTACTGGAACTGCCACGACCCCGGCACGTACCGCTGCGTCTGCTGCGGGGCAGCGCTCTTCGCCTCGAGCGACAAGTTCGACTCGGGCACCGGCTGGCCCAGCTTCACCCGACCGGTGAGCCCCGGAGCGGTCGAAACGGAAGCGGATCGAAGCTTCTTCCTGGTCCGAACCGAGGTGCACTGCGCCCGCTGCGATGCCCATCTCGGGCATGTCTTCGACGACGGTCCGCCCCCGACCGGACTCCGCTACTGCATCAACTCCGCGGCGCTCACTCTGGATCAGCTCCGGTAAGCCTGTGCCCTCGTTGCTCCGGGTTCAGGAAGCCCCCGTGCCCGGTCCCATCCCGCGGTTCGAGATCCCGGGCTGGCGGGAGCGCTACGGGGTTGCCGCGGGGATCACTGGCCGGACGGAGTCCGATGGAGCCGAGTTCGATCTCGGGCTCTGGACCGGGTCGCCGGTGAAGGACGTCATGGCCCGGTGGCGTCGCTTCCGCCAGGCCGAGCCCGGGTTCCGGGCGACGATCCTGGGCCACCAGGTACACGGAGCCGCGGTTGCCTGGCATCGTGGCGGTGAGGGGTGGATCGTCAGGGACGGGGTAGACGGCCACGCCACGGCGACGAGCGGGCTTCTTCTCACCGTGACCGTGGCCGACTGCATTCCGGTGTATCTCGTGGCGCCCGAGGAGCGCGCGATCGCCCTCCTGCACGCCGGGTGGCGAGGGACGGCTGCCGGGATACTTGCCCGGGGGCTTGAAGTATTGTGCGAGGGCGCTGGAGTCGTACCGTCTAGTGTTGTAATGCATTGTGGCGCCGGCATTTGCGGTCAGTGCTATGAAGTTGGCCCTGAGGTTCGAGAGGCCTGTGGCCTTCCGGCTGGCGGGCCGGGTCCCTGGCGGATGGATCTGCGTGAAGTCCTCGCGGCACAGGCTCTGACCCTGGGAGTCGGGACCGTGTCGTGCTCCAGCTGGTGCTCGGCTCATGACCGGGATCGGTTCTTCAGCCACCGGGCGAGCGGAGGACGGGATGGCCGCATGGTGGCCTACCTGGGCCTGGCCAGCTAGGGGGCGGCCGGCGGCCCGACCGCCGGCCGGCGGATGGCAGGGGAAAAGCCGCTCGCCCTGGAAGCGGGGTCGGCCCGCGGGCGGGCATTGACTGGCGCCGGTCCGCCCGGCTATGTTGGCCCGCTGTCAGGGGATCTCCTGGCCGGGTCGCCAGACGATGTGGGGGAGTTCCCCCACATTTTTTTTCCTGTGCCTCGATGGGTTCCGACCCCACGCTCGATCTCGTCCGCCGTCACGTTGCCGAGCTGGGATTCGAGCTGGTCGAGTTCCGCCGGGTGGGCCCCCCGACGTACCCCGTGATCCAGGTGAGGATTGACCGGCCGGACAGCCGGCCGGGGCACGGGGTGACGGCGGATGACTGTGCCCGGACCAGCCGGGTCCTGGAGCGGGCCCTGGAAGGGGCGGGGCTGGTGGGCTCGCGGTATCAGCTTCAGGTCTCGTCACCGGGGTTCGAACGGCCGGTGCGGTTTCCGGAGCACTGGCGCCGCTATGTGGGCCGCTGGGTGCGGCTCAAGGCCCGGGGAGTTCCGGGGCGGCCGCGGGCTCGGATCGTCGCGGTGCCAGATGACGAGCATGTGGAGCTCGCGCTGGCCGACCTCTCGCCGCTCGTGATCGCGCTGGAGGATGTGAACGAAGCCATTCTGGAATCGCCCGGCGACCCGCCGGTCGCGGGCGGGAGATTATGAACGCATGACCGGTTCCGCCGAAGTTCTGGCCGCCATTCGAGAGCTGACCAGCGCGAAGCAACTCGACCGCTCGGAGCTGCTCGACCTCCTGCGCGACGGGATCCACGCCGCGCTGGCGCGGCGCTACGGTCCCAACGTGCGGTTCGAGCTGGATTTCGACGAACTCAAGGGAACCCTCCGGGTCGTCCGCCTGCGCCAGGTGGTCGAGAACGTGGAAGACCCCAGCGCGCAGATCTCGCTCGAGGAGGCCCGGTACGAAGATCCCGACTTCCAGGTCGGCGACATGCTGGAGGAGGACGTCCCGTTCCACGAGTTCGGCCGTCTCGCGGTTCAGGCGGCCAAGCAGCGGATCATCCAGCGGGTACGGGAAGGCGAACGGTCGCGGATCCGGGAGGAGTTCGCCAATAAGGTCGGCGAGCTGCTCTCGGGCGAGGTCCAGCAGATCGAGCGCGGCAAGATCGTCGTCATGTTGAACAAGTTCCGCGAGGCGGAAGCGATCATTCCCTATCGCGAGCAGAACCACCGGGAAAAGTTCCACCAGGGCGACACGATCCGGGCGGTGCTCAAGCGGCTGGAGGAGACCCCCAAGGGCCCGCGGCTGATTCTGTCGCGCGCCGATCCGCTCTTCGTCAAGGCGCTCTTCAAGCTGGAGGTCCCCGAGATCCAGCAAGGCGTGGTGGAGATTCGTGCCATGGCGCGCGAGGTCGGCAGCCGCACCAAGATCGCGGTGATCTCCCGCGACGACGCCATTGACCCGGTGGGCGCCTGCGTGGGACTCAAGGGATCCCGGGTGCAGGCGGTGGTGAACGAGCTGGGGGGCGAGCGGATTGACATCGTGCCGTGGTCGCCGGACCCCGAACGCTTCGCCCGGCTGGCCCTGGCGCCGGCGCGGGTGGCCCGGGTCTTCTCCGATCCGGCCACCAAGACGATTCAAGCCGTGGTGGACGACGACCAGCTCTCGCTCGCCATCGGGCGGAACGGGCAGAACGTGCGGCTGGCCTCGGAGCTCACCGGATGGAAGATTGACCTCTACTCCAGCCGGGAGTGGCTGGAGCGGGGCGGGGAAGGCCCCCTGTTTGCGCCGCTTCCGCCGGAGGACGAGGCCGTGGCTCAGGTGCCCCTGGGCGAGCTGACCGGCTTCCCGCCCGATCTGCTCGAGATCCTGCATGCCGCCGGCTATCGGACGCTGAGCGACATCATTGATCTCGAACGGGAGGAAATGACTAAGATTCCTGGGATGACCCCGGAGCGGGCGGACGCGCTGCTGGCCTTCCTCGCCGAGCTGACCGAGGAAGAGAAGGCGGAGGGAGCCGACGACGCACGCCCCGCCGTCTGAACGGCTGCTGCGCCTGCTCGGGCTCGGGCTCCGAGCTGGGCAGGTCGTGGTGGGGGTGGATCGGGTGCGGGCGGCGCTGCAGGCGGGCCGGCTGGCCTGTGTGGTCGTGGCGGGCGACGCCAGTCCCCGGGCCCGGGAGAAGGTCGTTCGACTGGCAGCGAGCCGGGGAGTTCCCCTGATCGCCGGGCCCCCGGCGGCGATCCTGGGGGCCCGATTGGGGTTTCCGCCGGTGATGGTGGCCGGCGTGGTCGAGCGGGCGCTGGCCCGCGGGATGCTGGGGCCGGCCC
>JBBIMQ010000060.1:0-11085 GCA_037444345.1 Gemmatimonadota bacterium
CGCTCTGTCAGGCGCCTGGCCGCGGCCGCGAGCTGGGCGGCGCGCTCGCGCTGGGCCCGGCTCAGCGCGTGGGATTGGGCGAACAGGCTGTCCAGGTCGGCCGCGGCGGCTCCCGCGACGCGGACCGCGTCCGCGGGGCGGTTCACGTCGCGATAGGCGCGCGCGACGGCGAACCGGACCTCGAGCCGGCCTTGCAGCGCGCCGAGCCGCTCCAGTCCCGACCGCTCCCCGGTGGTGAGCCCGGCTTCGGCCAGCAAGGCCCGGCGCAGCGAATCCCCGGTGGCAACCAGGCTGTCCAGCTCCCGGGCGTAGTCGGCGCCCGGGGTCATCAACTCGGCCTGGCTGCGGGACACCAGGCGCAGGGCCGCGTCATGGATCTGGGAGATCCGGTCGCTCACCGTGGCGTGGCGCGCCAGGGTCTGCTCCACCCGGTTGCGCAGGGTCCGGAGTGCTGCGAACGCCACCAGGCTCGCGCCCGAGAGCGCCAGGGCCGCGAGCCCCGACCCGACCAGCAGGCGGCGGCGCAGGGTACGGCGCCGGATCACCGGTTCACCTCGCCAATCAGCACCGGCTTGTTCATGGCGTTCCGGAATAGGTTGAAGCGAATGGGACCGGTCACGCCCTCGAAGGGGGGAAGCGCGGTGCCGACCCCGGCCAGCCAGTCCCGGACCCGCCGCCGGTCGGGGCCCACGGCGAGCACGGCGGCGCCCAGGAGGCGGGCGGCGTCGTAGGCCAGGGCCGCTCGGTGATCGGGCGGCGCGCCGAAGCGGGCCTGATAGAGCGAGTCGAAGGCTCGCGCCGCCCCCGTTCCCCGGCCCGGCAGATAGAAGGATACGAACCGCACCCCCCGGACGGCGGGGGAAGCAGCGCCACGGGAGGCCAGGGCGGCGAGGTCGTCGGTGCCGAGCACGGCGGCCCGGGATCCGGCGGCGCGGAGACTGGTGAGGACCGCCTC
Source organism: Gemmatimonadota bacterium (assembly GCA_037444345.1). GTDB lineage: Bacteria > Gemmatimonadota > Gemmatimonadetes > Gemmatimonadales > GWC2-71-9 > JADJOM01. The sequence goes on from JBBIMQ010000060.1 coordinate 956, forward strand.
GGCGTCCTCGTTGGCGCCCGCCAGGATCACCACCTCGACGTCGCGCCGCCGGATCCGCGCGGCGTACGCTGCGAACTCGGTCAGGCCCGAGAGGTACGGGTCGCGCTCCACGACCAGCCCCCCGAACCGCTCGAAGGCCAGGGCGAAGGCACGGAGGAACCCGCGGCCGAAGAGGTCGTTGCGGTAGATCACCGCGGCCCGGCGGGCGCGCAGGGAATCGTAGGCAAAGCGAGCCAGGGCCCGGGCCGCGTCGTCATCGGTGGGGCAGACCCGGAACAGCCACTCGCTCGCCCGGGTGAGGGCGGGATTGGTGGCAGTGGGGGTAATGGCCACCAGCGCCCGGCGGCCGCCGTGCTCCAGGTCGGCATAGACCGGGGCCGCCTCGAGGGTCTGGCCGCTTCCGGTATGGCCCACGACCCCGATCACCGAAGGATCGTCGCGGAAAGCCGCCGCCACCCCGACCTGGGTGGTGAGCGACTCGGGCTGGAGCCGGAGCCCGAAGGGGCGGGCCCCGGGGGGTCTGGTGGCGTTGAGTTGATCGAGCGCCAGCCGGACGCCGTTGCGGTAGGCCTCGTTGGCGGCGGCAGGGGAGGCGGCCAGGGCCAGGTAGACGCTGTCGGCGCCCGGCCCCCCGCTCGCCGCGCCGCTGCCGCAGGCCACGGAGCCGCTTCCCGCGACGAGCGTCGCGAGCGCCAGCAGCGGCCGACCGGATCGGCGGGTGGGCACTCCGAGGGGGCTAGATGTCGAGGTTGGTCGCGTACCTGGCGTTCTTCTCGATGAACTGGCGCCGGGGCTCGACCTCGTCGCCCATCAGCTCGTCGAAGAGCTTCGAGGCCTCCACCGCGTCCTCCATGGTCACCCGCAGAATCGTGCGGCGGGCCGGGTCCATCGTGGTGCGCCAGAGCTGGTCCGGGTTCATCTCCCCCAGGCCCTTGTAGCGCTGGACCACCACGTTGCCCTTCCCCGCGCCGTTGGTGAGCCGCTTGATGTACTCGTCCCGCTCGGCCTCGGTGTAGGCGTAGAACTCCTCGACCTCCTTCTTGCCGCCGGTCCTGGCCACCCGGAAGAGCGGGGGCTGGGCGATATAGACGTACCCCGCCTCGATCAGCTCCTGCATCTGGCGGAAGAAGAAGGTGAGGAGCAGGGTGCGGATGTGGGCCCCGTCCACATCGGCGTCGGTCATGATGATGATCTTGTGATACCGGACGTTGTCGAGCTTGAAATCCTCCCGCACCCCCGCCCCGATGGCCGTGATGATCGCCCGGATCTCTTCGTTGGAAAGAATCTTGTCGATTCGGGCCTTCTCGACGTTGAGGATCTTGCCGCGCAGCGGCAGGATGGCCTGGAACTGGCGATCGCGCCCCTGCTTGGCGCTGCCGCCCGCGGAATCGCCCTCGACCAAATAGAGCTCGCAGAGCGCCGGGTCATCGAGCGAGCAGTCCGCCAGCTTGCCCGGGAGCACCGCCCCCTCGAGCCCCGACTTCTTGCGGACCAGATCGCGCGCCTTGCGTGCGGCCTCGCGGGCCCGAGCGGCGCTCACCGCCTTCTCCACGATGGCCCGGCCCACCGCCGGCTTTTCCTCGAGGAAGGTCCGGAGCTGATCGTAGACCACCTGCTTGACGATCCCCTCCACCTCCGAATTGCCCAGTTTGGTCTTGGTCTGGCCCTCGAACTGGGGCTCCTTCACCTTGACATGCAGGACCGAGGTGAGCCCCTCGCGGATGTCCTCGCCGGTGAGGGTGAAATCTTCCTTCTTGAGCGCGCCTTCCTGCTTGGCGAACTCGTTGATGGCCCGGGTGAGCGCGGCCCGGAAACCGGTCAGGTGGGTGCCGCCCTCGTGGGTGTTGATGTTGTTGACGAAGGTGAAGACGTTCTCGTTGTAACCCTCCTCGTACTGGATGGCCACGTCCACCTCGACCTCGTCTCTGGTCTGGGTGAAGGCGATGGGCTTGTGGAGGGGCTTCTTGTTCCGGTTGAGCCACTCGACGAACTGGACCAGCCCGCCCTTGGCGAAGAAGGTTTCCTGCCTGGGCGGAGTCGCCCGGTCGTCCTTGATGGCGATGGTGACGCCGCGGTTGAGGAAAGCGAGCTGGCGCAGCCGGTCAGCCAGGGTGTCGTAATTGAACTCCACCACCGGGAAGATCTCCGGGTCCGGCCGGAAGCGAACCAGGGTGCCGGTCTCCCGGGTCTTTTCGAGCTGCTCGAGCTGGCGCACCGTCTGACCCCGGACGAACGCCATGCGCCACTTGTAGCCGTCGCGCTTGACCAGCACTTCCATCCGCTCGGACAGCGCGTTCACCACCGAGACCCCCACCCCGTGGAGCCCGCCCGAGACCTTGTAGTTGCGCTTGTCGAACTTGCCGCCGGCGTGGAGCATGGTGAGCGCCACCTCGATCGCCGGGATCTTCTCGGTCGGGTGCGGCTTCACCGGGATGCCCCGGCCGTTGTCCTCGACCGAGATCGAGTTGTCCTTGTGAATGGTGACCCGGATGCTGTCGCAGAAGCCGGCCAGCGCCTCGTCAATCGAGTTGTCCACCACCTCATAGACCAGGTGATGGAGCCCGGTCTCGCCGGTGGACCCGATGTACATGCCCGGCCGGCGGCGGACCGCCTCCAGTCCCTTGAGGACCTGAATGGATCCGGCGTCGTAGGTCTGCCCGGCTTCGGTGTCCGGTCGTACGTCTCTGGCCATACCGTCTTTCGGTTAGGATCCGTTTCTCGAGGGGCCGGCAGGGCGGCGGCTGGTTCTCGGCTCTCCTCGTCCCTCGCTCCCCGAGCCTCCGAGTCCGCCCGCCAGCCACCGGATGCCCCTGATGCGCCCCGCGCGGCCTGCGTTGATCCGGGCCAGAATGCGCGGGGTCATGAGGGAGAGTTCCTGGGCCCACGCCGCGGTCGCCACTCGCACCCGGAGCACCCCGTCCGCCGAGACCGACTCCGGCTCGGTGACCCGGGCGATCTGGGGACCCACCAGCCGCGGCCACTCCTCGAGCACGCTGGCCTGGCCGACCCGCTCGGCCATCCCCGATTGCCGGAGCCACTCGGCGAGCGCGTCGCCGAGTGGAGTGGGGCGCTTGCTCATTGCCCGTGCCTCATGGGCCACCGCCTCCCGCTTGCCGGCCGGCAGGGGTTGGCTCCCCCGCCCGGTTCGTTCCTTACCCGTCACCGGCTCCGGACCTTCCCACCTTCCACTACCCACACCGGCAGGTCCAGCCCGGGCGGGACTTCGTCGGCTCGGGGCGAGGTCAGGAGCACCTGGACCGACCGGTTCCCGAACAGCCGGGCGGCGAGGCGCGCCTGGCGCTCGGCATCCAGCTCCGCGAAGACGTCGTCGAGCAGGAGGACCGGGGTCTCGCCGGCGGCGGCTTCGATCGTCTCGAGCTCGAGGAGCTTGAGCGCGATCGCCGCGGTCCGCTGCTGGCCCGCGCTCCCGTACTCGCGGAGCGGGTGGCCGTCGAGCCGGAGCACCATGTCGTCCCGATGCGGTCCCACGGTGGTGGCGCCTCGCGCCTCGTCGCGAGGGCGCGCCGCGTCCAGCGCGGCCGGCCACGCTTCCGGGTCCGCCAGGGCCTCGTCTCCCTGGTAGCCGAGCGAGGCTTCGGCGCCGGTTTCGCCGAGTGCCACCATCTCCCGCGCGAACCCCTCTCGCCGGCCGGCGATCCAGGCCAACCGCGTCGCCACCACCACCGCGCCGGCGCGCGCCAGGATACCCTCGAAGGCCCGCGCCACGTCGCCCCGGCGTTGCCGCAGGGCAGCATTCCGCCGCGCCAGGGCCCCACGGTAACGAGCCAGCGCCCGCAGGTAGCGGCGGTCGGCAAGCGACAGGGTGCGGTCGAGGTAGTGCCGCCGCTCGGCGGCCGGCCCGCCGGCCAGGCGCACGTCGTGGGGAACGAACGCGACGGCCAGCCAGGCCCCGGTCCCGTCCACCACCCGAGCGAGCGGTGCCCCATCCAGGCTGTAACGCCGCCTCCGGCCCGCGACCCAGAAACCAGCGGCCACCGCCCGCCGGTTCCCGCCCGCCTCGAAGTCCAGCGCCACCGTGAACCCGGCTTCCCCGAACCGCACCACCTCGGCGTCCTGGGTGGTGCGGAAGGAGCGAAACAGGACCGGATACGCCACGGCTTCGAGCAGGCTTGTTTTCCCCTGCCCGTTGGCCCCGAACAGCACCAGTCCCGCCTCGGGGATGGCGAGATCGGCGTCCGCCAGGTTCCGGAACCCGCGGACCACCAGCCGGTCGAGCCGCACTACTGCACCGTCACCCGCCGGATCGCCGTGTCGCCCCGGTTCCCCAGGCGATCCACCCCGAAGACCCGGACGGTGATGGTCTGACCCGATTGATCGAGCGTCGTGAGCGGCAGGCCGAACCGCACCGAGTCGGAACCGTCAATGAGGGGCGGGAAGCTCGATACGCCGCCCTGGGTCTCGAAGTAGAGCGTGTCCACCCCATCCTGATCCCGGCTGTAGCCGGTGACCACGAACCCGGGGCCCGCCGCCACCGAGGTATCCTGGCCGGGACGATCGATGACGGTGACGGGGCCGACCCCGTCGGGCGGCTCGCGGAAGACGATCCGGTCCCGCTCGGCGCAGGCTGCCAGACCGACCGCGAGGAAGGCGACTCGCGCTCCGAGCCCCCGCCCCGACCTGGTCTCACGCGCCCCAAACATCGGCCGAAATCTAGTCGGGCGCGGGGGAGAAAGGCAGCGCCCTAGCGCCCCTTGAACTCGGCCTTTCGCTTCTGGAGAAACGCCCGGGTGCCCTCCCGCATGTCCTCGCTGGCGCTCGCGAGGGCGAAGTGGTTGGCCTCGAGCAGCAGCGCGTCCGCCGCCTGCATCTCCAGGCCCGCATCCACCGCCTCGAGCACCAGCCGGACGGCAATCGGACCCTGCGCCAGGATGGTTCGGAGCAACCTCGCCGCCTCGGCTAGGAGGTCGGGGGCCGCTACTACCCGGTTGACGAGGCCGATGCGCCAGGCTTCCTGGGCGTCAATCATCTCGCCGGTCAGCAGGAGCTCGAGCGCGCGGCCCCGGCCCACCAGCCGCGGCAGCCGGACCGTCCCGCCGTACCCCGGCGTGAGGCCGAGCTTCACCTCCGGCTGGCCGAAACGGGCGGTGTCGCTGGCCACTCGGAGGTGGCAGGCCATCGCGAGCTCGCAGCCCCCTCCCAGGCAGTACCCGTTCACCGCGGCCACCACCGGCTTGCCCAGTGCTTCGAGCCGGCGGAAGACCGCCTGACCGCGGAGCGCGCGTGCCCGGGCCTCGAGAGGGGTCTGAGCGGCGAGTTCGGTGATGTCGGCGCCGGCGACGAATGCCTTGGATCCCGCGCCGGTGACAATGAGGCCTCCGATGGCGGGGTCGCGCTCCACGGCAGCCACCGCCTGGTCCAGTTCTTCGATGACCGTGGCGTTCAGGGCGTTGAGCTTGTCGGGGCGGTTGACGGTGATCGTGGCGATCCCGTGCTCGGCGGCGAAGGCGATCGTGGAGTACGTCATGGCGGGGTGGTTGGACGAGGTGCTCAATCTAGCGGTCCCCCGCCGGGGTGCGCTGCCCCCCCACGCTCGCCCCGGAAGACGCCCTGGCGCGCATGACCGAGACCCGGCACTGGTGGCGCCCGGAGGTGTTCGACGCCTTCGTGGCGAGTTTCCCGGAAGCGGCCACCCGATCCGTTGCCGGGGCCTCGTGACGGGTGACGGGGACAGCTCCTCGGCACCGGTCGCTCGCCGCCGCCCCTTCCGTACCCCTCGGCCGCCACCAATCGCCCGGCCGAGCCCGATGCCTGCCGGGCCGGCGGGGTTATCTTGTCCGACATGCCGACCCATCCCCTGAGGGCGGTCGCCTGGCGGGGCGACGGGGCCATCCGGATTCTGGATCAAACGCGGCTTCCCGGCGAAGAGTGTTACCTGGACCTCCACACCCCGGACCAGGTCGCCGAGGCGATCCGGACCCTGCGGGTCCGGGGCGCGCCGCTCATCGGCATCGTGGCCGCCATGGCGGCGGCCTTCGCCGAGAGTCTGGCCGATCTCGGGCGGATCTGCGATGGGCTCCGGGCGACGCGGCCCACCGCGGTCAATCTGGCCTGGGCGCTCAACCGGATGCTCCGCCGGGGCGAGGACGCTGCCCGGCGGGGTGAAGCGCTGCGTCCGGCGCTGGTCGCGGAAGCCCTGGCGATCTGGGAGGACGACCAGCACATGTGCCGGAGGATCGGCGAGGCGGGTCTCGCGCTGGTGCCGGACGGTGCCACGGTCCTCACCCACTGCAACGCCGGCGCCCTCGCCACGGGTGGCATCGGGACCGCCCTGGCCCCGCTCTACCTGGCGCGGGAGCGGGGCCGCCGGGTGGCGGTGGTGGCGGGGGAAACCCGCCCCCTGCTCCAGGGCAGCCGCCTCACGGCCTGGGAGCTCCAGCGCGCCGGCATTCCGGTCACGCTCATCGCGGACGCGATGGCCGCGAGCCGGCTCCGGCAGGGGGGGGTGAGTTGCGTCGTGGTCGGCGCCGATCGCATCGCCCGCAACGGCGACGTGGCCAACAAGATCGGGACCTACAGTCTGGCGCTGGCCGCGCGGGCCCACGGGGTTCCGTTCTACGTCGCGGCACCGAGTTCGAGCTTCGACCGCGAGGCGCCGGAGGGTGGCGCCATTCCCATCGAGGAGCGCCGTCCCGAGGAGCTCTGGACCGTGGGGCAATCGCGGACGGCTCCGGAGGGCGTGCCGGTGTGGAATCCGGCTTTCGACATCACCCCGGCCCAGCTGGTGACGGGCTATATCACGGACCGGGGGCTCATCGCCGCCGACGAGCTGGTCTCGACGCTGGGCTGACCGGCGGGCCCGGCGGCCTCGCCCGTCATGACGCGGGAGTTCGCATGGCTTCGATCCTGGCGCTCGACCAGGGGACGACCGGGTCCACGGCGCTCGTGGTGCACCAGGACGGGCGGGTGCTGGGGCGCGGCTACTGCGAGGTCACGCCCCACTTCCCGGAGCCGGGCTGGGTCGAGCACGACCCGGAAGAGCTCTTCCGCGCCACGCTGGAGGCGGCGCGTCAGGCGCTGCGCGCGGCGGGGGAGCGGCCGGCCGGGATCGGGATCACCAATCAGCGCGAAACGGTGGTGCTCTGGGAGCGGGCGACGCTCGCGCCGGTCGCCCGGGCGCTTGTCTGGCAGGATCGCCGCACGGCGGACCGGTGCCGGGATCTCAAGGCCCAGGGCTGGGAACCGGAGATCCGGCGGCGGACCGGCCTGGTGCTGGATCCCTACTTTTCGGCCACCAAGCTGGAGTGGCTGCTGCGCGATCCCGCGCTCCGGCGCCGCGCGGCGCGGGGGGAACTGGCGGCCGGCACCGTGGACGCGTGGCTCGTGGCGCGCCTGACGGGGGGCGCGGCCCACGTCACGGACCACACCAACGCCTCGCGGACCCTGCTCTACGATCTGGCGCGGGGTGGGTGGGATCCGGAGCTCCTGGACCTGTTCGGCGTCCCCGCTGAGGTGCTGCCGCGGATCGTGCGGCCGGCCGGGGTGGTGGGGGAGGCGGGGCGCGAGTTTTTCGGCGCAGCGCTCCCGATCGCAGGGCTGGCCGGCGATCAGCAGGCGGCCCTGTTCGGGCAGGGGTGTGTTCGGGTGGGGCTGGCGAAGAACACCTACGGTACGGGCGCGTTCCTCTTGAGCTATGCCGGGGCGGAACTGCCGGCTGCACCCCCGGGCCTGCTGATCACCCGGGCGGCCGGGCCGGGCGGCGAGCCGGCGTATGCGCTGGAGGGGAGTGTCTTCATCGCCGGCGCCGCCGTACAGTGGCTGCGCGACGGCCTGGGCCTGGTGGCCCGCGCAGCGGACAGCGAGGCGCTCGCGCGGAGCGTGCCTGACACGGGTGGGGTGTACTTTGTCCCGGCCTTCGTGGGGCTCGGCTCGCCGCACTGGGAACCCGAGGCCCGCGGCACCGTCACCGGCCTCACCCGGGGGTCCACCCGCGCCCATCTGGTCCGCGCCGCTCTCGAGGCCATGGCGTTCAGCAGCGCGGAACTTGCCCAGGCAATGAGCGCCGGGGCGGGCCGCGGACTCGAGGCACTGCGGGTGGACGGCGGGGCTGCGGCCAACGACTGGCTCATGCAATTCCAGGCCGACGTGCTCGGCGTCCCCGTGGAGCGTCCCGACAACGTCGAGACCACCGCCCTCGGCGCCGCGGGGCTGGCCGGTGTGGCGCTCGGGATCTGGCGGGACGAGGCGGAGTTCCTGCAGGGGCGGCGCTTCGCCCGCTTTCTCCCGGTGCTCGCGGCCGAGGCGCGCGAACGGCACTGGGCGGGATGGCGGCGCGCCCTGGAGGCGACGCTGGCCTGGGCCCGGGCGGGGAGGGCCGGGCCCACCGGTCCCGGGATCAGCTCGCCAGGGTCGAGCGGATCGTGAGCGTGGTGCCGGCCGGGTCCAGCTCCACCTCCAGCTCCTCCAGGGCATCCTGAACCAGGCGGTAGGCCACGTAGCTCACCCGTCCCACCCGGGCGATGGCGACCGGGGTTCCTGGCCCGGCCACCCGGGCGATCCCGCCGACATCCCCGAGGGCGGGGACTTCCGCCAGCGGCACGCGGACCTCACGGGCCTGTGCCACTGCTTCCCCCCCCGGCTCTCGCAGGGCGGCTTTCATCGCGACGAGCGTACGCCCCGCCACGATCTTCTGGCTCTGCGAGACGACCCATCGGGGTGGCTCGGAGCCTTTGGAGGAGTCCGGCATCGGTCGCGCCCATTTCATGATCCCCTCCTAGAAGCGGAACGTCAACCCGGTGTAGAGCTGATCGCCATCGCCCTCGGGTCCGGTCTCGTGGTTCGCCGACAGGAGCAGGAGCCAGGAGCGCCCCAGTCCCAGATCGAGGTCGGCTCCGAGCCAGGTGAAGCGGCGGTCGGCGGGAACCGCGAGGGGGTCGTGCTCTTGGCGGAGGCCGCCGCTCAGCTCGAGCTCGAGGGCGCCGAGCGGCGCGGCGACCCTCAGCGCATAGAGCCGCCCTTCGAGCCGGCCGTGCCGGTACCAGCTGGCCCGGATCGAGGGCGCGAGGGCGAGCGGGGCGAGCCGCTGAAGTCCCGCGGTGCCAGTCCAGACGGTGGCGCGGCCGGCCGGCCCGCCGAAGCTGGTGCGGAGGTCGCCGCCGATCCGGACCGAGCGGGCGGCCACGGCGAAGCCGCCCCAAGCGCCCCGGCGATAGGCATCGTCGAAGCTGGTGACGGCATCGGTCACGTCCCGGTAGAGCCGGACATTGCGGCGGCTGTCATAGCCGCCGTGCACCGAGAGCCCCCGGCTGAGCCGGATCGTCGCGCTGGCGTAGCTGCTGGTGAGCGAGAGCGCGCTCGACTCGCCCGCCGCCACCTTCCAGGGCCGGTAGTAGTCGAGTTCCTGGCTGGCGAGGACGGACACGGTCCGGCCGCTCCAGGCGGTCTGCAGGAACGCGAACTCGCGGTTGGCGTGTCCGTCGCGATAGGAGCCGAGCGCGCCGAGCGTCACTCTCCACGGAGAGGGGGACCCCGGGGGGCTGTGCAGCGCCAGGTACCCTCCGTAGTCCTGGATCTCGGTGGAGACGCCGGCCAGGTCCGGGTCGGGCTCGGTGCCGCCCAGCAGGCCCAGGCTCAGGGAGGGGCGGTTGAACTCGAGCGAGACGCCGTCGAAGAGGCTCACGGCGGCCACACGGGTGGAGTACTGCCGTCCGACGGTGGCGCGGAGCGGAGTGCCACGGCCCTGCCAGAGCAGCGCCAGCTGGTAGATCCGGGTATCGCCTGCCGTCCCGCTCTCTCCGCCGGCGGTGGTGGCGCGGACCCGTCGGACCCGGATGTCGGTCGCGAATCCGAGCGGGGTACCGCCCAGCTCCTGGCCGTCCAGCCGGAGGTCGGCGGCGGGCTGAGCGACCGCGGCGTCTCCGCCGCCCGTGACCCTGCGGTAGCGGAGCCCGATCCGGCCGTGCACCCCAGGTCCCCCGCTCCGCCGGGGCCGGCGGGGTGGAAGAGCGGCCACCGTGCCTGGGGGGGGCGGCGGGGGGACCGGGGTGAACCGCACGCGCTCCCCCACGGCGATGTCGGTGGCGCCGCGCTCCACTTCGCAGGCGGCCTGGTGGGTGGCCAGGTACTGCACCCGCAGCACGGCCGCCACCGAGTCGCCACGCACCAGTTCGATC